>NZ_JBJZOG010000034.1:0-65085 GCF_047200535.1 Micromonospora mangrovicola
CGCCGGCCAACGGCGTCTACGCGCTCGGGAGGGTCAGGTGGCGTTGATGGTCCCGGTCAGCAGCAGGCACAGCACCAGGGTGCCGATCGCCACCCGGTACAGCACGAACAGGTACAGGGTGTGGTGGGCGACGTAGCGCAGCAGCCAGGCGATGGCCGCGTAGCCGATGCCGAAGGCGATCAGCGTGGCGACGACCATCTGCGCCCCGCTCGGCGCGGCGGTGCCTGGCGCGGAGGGCTCGAAGACGTCCGGGATGCTGAACACGCCGGACATCACCACGGCTGGGATGGCCAGCAGGAACGAGTACCGCGCCGCGGTTTCCCGGGTGAGGTTGAGCAGCAGGCCGGCGGTGAGCGTGCCGCCCGACCGGGACACCCCGGGAATCAGTGCCATCGCTTGGGCGAAGCCCATGATGACGCCGTCGCGCATCCGGAAGTTCTCCAGCGTGCGGGTCTGCCGGCCCCAGTACTCGGCGACGGCCAGCACGAACGCGAAGAAGATCAGCGTGAACGAGACCAGCCAGAGGTTACGGCCGGCGGTGCGGATCTGGTCCTTGAACAGCAGCCCGAACACGCCGATCGGGATGGTGCCGATGATGACGTACCAGCCCATCCGGTAGTCGAGGCTCGACCGGACCGACCGGTCGAACAGGCCGAGCACCCAGGTACGGACGATCCGCCAGATGTCCTTGAAGAAGTAGATCAGCACGGCCGCCTCGGTGCCGAGCTGCGTCACCGCGGTGAACGACGCGCCGGCGTCCCGGCCGAAGAAGATCGCCGAGGTGATCCGCAGGTGCCCGGAGGAGGAGACGGGCAGGAATTCCGTGAGCCCCTGGACGATGCCCAGGACGATGGCCTCGACCCAGGTCACTCGCCGACTCCGGACAGGTCGAGGGCCTCGGCGACGGTACGCAGGGTCTGCACGCCACTGTCCCGGTCGGCGACGAAGAGGGTCACCGACAGGGTGGTCACGCCGGCCGCGGCGTACTCCCGCATCCGCTCGGCGATGCGCTCCTTGGGTCCGAGCAGCGAGGTGCGGTCGATGAATTCCATCGGGATCGCGGCGGCCGCGTCACGCTGCCGCTTGGCCAGGTAGAGGTCCTGTACCTCGCGGGCGGCGTCGCCGTAACCCATCCGGGTGGCGAGCTGGTTGTAGAAGTTCTGCTGCCGGCTGCCCATCCCGCCGACGTAGAGCGCGGCGTACCAGCGGACCAGCTCGGCGCAGCTGGTGATGTCGTCGCCGACCACCACCGGCACCGACGGGACCACGTCGAAGCCGGCCAGCTCCTTGCCGGCCCTGGCCCGCCCGGCCCGCACCGAGGCGAGCTGCTCCTCGGCGAACTCTGGGGCGTAGAAGACGGCCAACCAGCCGTCGGCGATCTCGCCGGCCAGCTCCAGGTTCTTGGGCCCGACCGCGGCCAGGTAGATCGGGATGTGCTCCCGCGGCGGGTGGAAGCCCAGCCGCAGCGCCTTGCCCGGCCCGTCCGGCAGCGGCAGGGTGTAGTGCTCGCCGTCGTACGCGACCTCCTTGCGGGCGACCGCCAGCTTCACGATGTCGACGTACTCCCGGGTCCGCGCGAGGGGCTTGGCGAACCGGACGCCGTGCCAGCCCTCGGAGACCTGCGGGCCGGAGACGCCGAGGCCGAGGCGGAACCGGCCGCCGGAGAGGGCGTCGATGGTCGCCGCCGTCATCGCCGTCATCGCGGGGGTGCGGCCGGGGATCTGCATGACCGCGCTGCCCACGTCGATCCGCTCGGTCTGGCCGGCCATCCAGGCCAGCATGCTCGGCGAGTCGGAGCCGTAGGCCTCCGCGGCCCACACCACCGAGTAGCCGAGCCGGTCCGCCTCCTGAGCCAGAGCCAGGTGGTCGGCGGGTGTGCTCCACGCCGTCTGATATCCGAGGCTGAGCCCGAGTCGCACTGGTCCTCCCACCATCCGCACCACAGGTCGCACCAGGTTACGCAATACGGGTCCCGGAGCCGATCACCGGCTCACCCCGAACACGTCACACCCGGCCGGGCGTGGGGCAGGAAGTTGACTCCAGGCGAGGATATCCGTGACGGCAGGTTCGAAATAAGGTTCACCCATGCAACAGCGACCGCTCGGCCGAAGCGGGCTGGCGGTTTCGCGGCTCGCGCTCGGCACCATGACCTGGGGACGGGACACCGATGCCGACGACGCGGCCGCCCAACTGAAGAGCTATCTCGACGCCGGCGGCAACCTGGTGGACACCGCCGACGTGTACGCCGACGGCGACGCCGAGTCGGTGATCGGGTCGCTGCTGGGCAGCCTGGTCTCCCGCGACGAGCTGCTCATCGCCACCAAGGCGGGGCTGCGGCCGGGCAGCGGCCGCCGCCGGGACGGCTCCCGCGGGCATCTGTTGCGCACCCTGGAGGCCTCGCTGCGCCGGCTCGGCGCCGACCACGTCGACCTCTGGCAGGTGCACGGGTACGACCCGGACACCCCGCTCGAGGAGACCCTCGCCGCCCTCGACCACGCGGTGTCCAGCGGGAAGGCCCGGTACGTGGGGGTGTCGAACTTCGCCGGCTGGCAGACCGCCCGCGCCGCCGCCTGGCAGTCGGCCTGGCCGGGGCGGGCGCCGGTGGTCGCCGCTCAGGTGGAGTACTCGTTGCTGGAGCGGGGCGTGGAGCGCGAGGTGCTGCCCGCCTGCGAGGCGCTGGGGCTGGGGGTGCTGCCCTGGTCGCCGCTGGGCCGCGGGGTGCTCACCGGCAAGTACCGCAACGGCCGCCCGGCCGACTCCCGGGCCGCGTCGCCGCACTTCGAGCGGTTCGTCACACCGTACCTGGAGCCGCGCTGCTCCAGCATCGTGGAGGCGGTGGCGACCGCGGCCGGCGGGCTGGGCGTGTCACCCATGGAGGTGGCCCTGGCCTGGATCCGGGACCGGCCGGGGGTGACCGCGCCGATCCTCGGCGCCCGGACGGTGGGGCAGCTCCTCGGCGCGCTCCAGGTGGAGCGGATGACGCTGCCGGACGAGATCGTCACCGCCCTGGACGACGTGTCCGCGGTGCCGGTCGGCTATCCGGAACGGGACGGCTGAGCCGACCGGGCGAGCCGGGTCACCGTCGGGGGTGGCGGCGGGCTCCCGAGCTGGGCAGCATAGGGGCCATGGACTACGAATACGCGCCGCTGCGGTTGCCCCCGAATGTCGATCGGTTGACCGCCGCGGCGCAGCTGGCGATCCAGGCGGAGTTCTCCGGCTGGGAGTTGGCCCGGGTACGGCTGTACCGGGACGGGACGCGGCAGGTGATGCTGCGCCGCCGCCGGATCAACCAGCCGCAGCCGGGCCTTTCCTACTGAGGAGCCGCGCCCGGGCCGGCAGCACCGCCGGGGCCCGCCGCGCACGGTCGGGCCCCGAGGGCGTCACGGCCTAGTGGGCGTGGTCGTGCTCCTCGTCGAGCTCCAGGAACGGGTGCTCGTCGAGCCGGCCGACCAGGCGGTCGTCGGCGGCCGGCTGGAACGGGCCGACCGGGTCGTCGTCGTCGAACGACTCCAGGTCGACCGGGGTGCCGACCTCGCTGACCATGACCACGCCGTCGAGCGGCTCCAGCTCGGGCACGTCCAGCGCGCTGAGCGAGCCGTCGCCGCTCTGCAGCAGTTCCAGCACCGCCTCGCCGACCCCCTCGACCGGGGCCGGCACGTCCTCCTCCGGGGTGCCCTCGCGGCGGGCCGCCTCGGCCGCCCGGATCAGGGCGGCCACGCTCGGCACCCGGTAGTCGCGGCGCTGCCGCACCGAGATGACCCGCGGGTGCGGGTCGGTGGCCTCGACTCCGTCGACAGCGCCGAAGCGCTCATCGGCCTCGTCCGGGTCGATCGACTCGACGTCCCAGGGGGTCACCTCGCCGAAGGCGTCCAGCAGCTGCTCGTCGTAGGCGAAGGAAGCGTTGTTCAACGAGACGTACGCCTGCCAGACGGCGTCGTCGTCGATCCGGCCCTCGGCGGCGCGGACGGCGGCCAGGTGGGCGCGGGCCGCATCGATGACCCGCTCGAGGGCGGCATCCAGCTCACCGTGCTGGTCGGTCATGTGAGGCAGTTCCTTCCGATGGGGAGTTCCGCGCCGACGGGTGACGCGACGGGCACGGTTAGCAGTTGCGGAGAAACCGGTCGAGAACCCGCACGCCGAACTGTAGTCCGTCCACCGGGACGCGCTCGTCGATGCCATGGAACAGGCCGGAGAAATTGAGGTCGGCGGGCAGCCGCAGCGGCGCGAAGCCGAAGCAGCGGATGCCGAGCTGCGAGAACGCCTTGGCGTCGGTGCCGCCGGAGAGCATGTACGGCACCGGGTGGGCGCCCGGGTCCTCGGCGCGCAGCGCGGCGGACATCGCGTCGACCAGGTCGCCGTCGAACGTGGTCTCCAGGGCCGGCTGGCGCTGGATGTACTCGATGGCGATGTCCGGGCCGACCAGCTCGCGCAGCTGCCGCTCCAACTCCTCGGACTGGCCGGGCAGGCTGCGGCAGTCGATGGTGGCGGTGGCCCGCCCCGGGATGACGTTGTCCTTGTAGCCCGCGGCCAGCCGGGTCGGGTTGGCGGTGTTGCGGACGGTCGCGCCGATGATGTTGGCGATCGGGCCGAGCTTGGCGATCGCGGTCTCCGGGTCGTCCGGGTCGATGTCGATGCCGAGGACGGCCGAGACCTCCTCCAGGAACGCCCGCACGGTGTCCGTCATGACCACCGGGAAGCGGTGCCGGCCGATCCGGGCGACCGCCTCGGCGAGCGCGGTGACGGCGTTGTCGTCGTGCACCATTGAGCCGTGGCCGGGACGGCCCTTGGCGTGCAGGCGCAGCCAGTCGATGCCCTTCTCGGCGGTCTCGATGAGGTAGAGCCGGCGCTGCTCGTCGACCGAGTAGGAGAAGCCGCCGACCTCGCCGATCGCCTCGGTGCAGCCGTCGAAGAGGTGGCGGTGCCGCTGGGCGAGGAAGTGTGCGCCGTAGTCGCTGCCGGCCTCCTCGTCGGCGGTGAACGCCAGCACGATGTCCCGGGACGGGCGGGCCCCGGTGCGCTGCCAGTCGCGCACCACGGCGAGCACCATCGCGTCGAAGTCCTTCATGTCGATCGCGCCCCGGCCCCACAGGTAGCCGTCGCGGAGCTCACCGGAGAACGGGTGCACCGACCACTCGTCCGGGTCGGCGGGGACCACGTCCAGGTGGCCGTGCACCAGCAGGGCGTCCCGGCCCGGGTCGGTGCCGCGGATGCGGGCGACCAGGTTGGCCCGGCCGGGCGCGGACTCGTGGATCTCCGCGTCGACGCCGACCTCGGCGAGCTTCTCCGCGACGTACTCCGCCGCGCGCCGTTCCCCGACGCTGGTGTCGTTGTCCCCGGTGTTGGTGGTGTCGATGCGCAGCAGGTCGCGGCAGAGATCCACGACCTCGTCGGTGGGGTCGGGTCGGGCGGAGGCGGCGTCGCTCGTCATCGCTTCTTCATACCAGCCGGCCCGGGCAGCCGGCCCACCCCGCCCGGGCGCGGTTTCGCGGATCGCGGGTACGGGTACCGCCGGACCGTCCCCGGACCACCACACCCGTCGATCGGCTGTCCGGGGTCGCGGCGCGGCGTCAGAGGTGCCGGGCCCGGACGGCCGTAGCCGCCACGAGTCGAGGAGGGCATCATGACCATTCCCCTGCCGCCGCTTCCGCCCGCCGCCGACGACGCGTACCGGCCGGGCGGGCGGAGCCTGGCCGACATCGTGGACCGGGAGCACCGGGCGCTGCTCGGCCTGGCTGAGCAGGTCACCGACCCGCAGCTGGCGGCCGAACGCCGGCGGGAGGTGGCCGACGTGCTCACCGCCGCGGTGTCCCGGCACCTGTCCGCCGAGGAGCAGTACCTCTTCCCCGCCGCCCGGGCCGCGGTGCCGGAGAGCGCCGAGCTGGTGGACCGGGAGATCGAGGCGGATGCGGCGCTGCTGACCGCCCTCAAGGGACTGTCCGGGGCCGACGATGCGGCCCTGGCGGACGTGGCCGACCGGGTACGCCGGCACGTCAGCCGGGTCGCCGCGCTGGTCGCCCCGCTGCGCGAGGTGGCCAGCGACGCCGAGCTGATCCGGTTGGGCAACCGGTGGGAGATCGCCGAGGAGGCCGCGCCGAGCCGGCCGCATCCGGGCACTCCGGCCACCCCGCCGTGGAACAAGATCGTGGAGCCTGCGGTGGGGGTGCTGGACAAGGTCCGCGACGTGGTGACCGGCCGGCGCACCCGGCTGTCGGACCTGAAGCCTCCACCCGGTCACTGAACCCAGTGCATCGACCGATCGGCATGTGCCGATGGCGAAACATCCCTTCCGCACGCCGGTTCGTGGTCCTACCGTCACCCTATGAATCTGGAGCTGCGACACCTGCGCGTGGTCTGCGCGATCGCGGAGACCGGAAGCGTCACCAAGGCCGCCTCGACGCTCGGCCTGGCCCAGCCGGCGCTGACCGCCCAGCTCCAGCGCATCGAACGGGCCCTCGGCGGACCGCTCTTCGAGCGCGACCGCCGGGGCGCCCGCCCCACCCCGCTGGGTGAGCTGGTGCTGGACCGGGCCCGGGTGCTGCTGCCGGCGATGAAGGGCCTGCAGGACGAGGCGGCCCGGCTGGCGGGGGCGGGCGACCCGCTACGGCGCTACCGGTTCGGCGGGGTGAACAGCCCGATCCTCGGCCGGCTGGTGCACCGGCTCGCCGCCGAGCAGCCCGAGGTGCAGATCACCACGTACGCCTCCTGGTCGGTGGACGAGCTGGCCCAGCTGGTGGCCGGCGGCCGGCTCGACTTCGCGCTCAGCGGGGTGTGCGGCGACGCCACGCCCGCGGCGGAGTTCGGGTTGAGCTGGCGGGAGGTCGCCGTCGACCCGGTCTTCGTGCTGCTGCGCCAGGCCCACCCGATGGCGGGCCGGGACGAGATCCGCCTGGTGGACCTGCGGCGCGAGCAGTGGGTGGCGGCGCCCGGCGACGGCTGCTTCGGCGACTGCTTCGCCGCCGCCTGCGCCCGCGCCGGGTTCGCCCCCCGCAAGGTGTACGAGGCGGACGTGCGCGGCGGGCTGGATTTGGTCGACGCCGGTGAGGCGGTGGCGTTGTGCCAGGCCACCTTCCGCCCGGTCGCCGGCCTGGTGACCCGCCGGCTGGCCGGGGCGCCACTGCGCTGGCGGTTGCTGCTCGGCTGGCACCCGGACGCGCCGGCCGCCCGGGTGGCCGAGACGGTGCTGGAGACGGCGGTGGCCGCGTACACCGACGCCCTCGCGAACCACCCGGACTACCTGGCGTGGCTGCTGCGCCACCCGGACTTCGGCGCGCAGCCGGCGTCCGCGGGCGGGGTGCGAACCGCCTGAACGCGGGTATCACGCCGACATGACTGACCTGTACCCCGCCGCCGACCAGCGGGAACTGCTGCGCCAGGCGGCCGCCGCGCACACCGCCGCCTCCACCGACGTCGAGACCTTCCTGCGCCGGCTGCCGGAGGTGCCCGACGCGGCGGACATCACCGAGTACGCCAACCTGCTCAGCCGGGAGGAGCGGGCCCGCGGCGACCGGCAGGCCGCCGCCGACGCCGCCGGCCTCCAACTGCCGAGCGTGGAACCGGAGTAGCCACCCCGCTCCGACGCCGTGCCCGCTGGGGCACGGCGTCGGTCGTACGGACGGGTCAGCGTTCGATCAGGACGTCGTGACCCAGGTCGAGCAGGGAGTGCCGCCACTCGTCGTCGGCGTTGCCCCGGCGCGGCTTCTCCGCGGTGAGCGCCCGGATCCGTTCGATGGCGTCGCGCATCACCTCGATGTCCTCCGGGGTGAGGTCCACCTTCCGCTTGCTCAGCACGGCGAGGATCTGCCGGCCGGGCTCGGGCAGGTCGAGGTCGGGGTTCGGGCCGAACGCCTCCTCCCCGGAGCCACGGGTCAACAGCCACCGGCGCAGCTGTTCGGAGGGGACGTTCACCTCGGCGTGGAAGTCGTCCCAGATCACCTCGACCTCGGGGTCGAGTCGCGCCTCGCGTACCATCACGCCTCCTCTCCCGGCGGCGACGCGGACGGCGTCCCGTCGCCCTCAACCTTCTCGCTCTGCTGCTTCAGGCCCTCCGGCGGCACCTTGACCCGGGACGGGTTCGCCGTCGGCGGCGCCACGATCGGTTCGCTACGTTCGGTGTCCTCCCGGGTCTCCTCAGGTTCGGTCATGTCCGCCCTCCGCTGGCGTCGAGGCTGCGCCGTCATGGCTCAGCGGGGATGGGAGGTCGTCGCGGCGGTGTAGCCACGGTCCCCGGCCGTCACATCCAGGGCGAGCTGCCCGTCCCGCGCGTCCACGATGACCTTCTGCCCCGGGGAGATCTCGTTCTCCAGCAGCATTCGGGAGAGCCGGTTGTCCACCTCCCGCTGGATCACCCGGCGCAACGGCCGGGCGCCGAACTCGGGCTGGTAGCCGTGCTCGGCGAGCCAGTCGATACCGGCGGTGGTGAAGTCCACCTGGATGTCCTGCGCGTGCAGCCGGCGGCGGGTCTCCTCCAGCAGCAGCTCGGTGATCTGCCGTAGCTGCTCGGCCTCCAGCCGCTGGAAGATGATCACCTCGTCGATCCGGTTGATGAACTCCGGCCGGAAGTTCTCCTGCAGCCGCCGCATCAGCCGCTCGCGCAGATCGCTGGACTCCTGCTGGCCCGGCTCGCCGGCGGCGAAGCCGACCGTGCGTTGGGTTCCGGTGATCAGCTCCGAACCCAGGTTGCTCGTCATGATCAGCACGGTGTTCTTGAAGTTCACCGTGCGGCCCTGGCTGTCGGTGAGCCGGCCGTCGTCGAGCACCTGGAGCAGGATGTTGAACACGTCCGGGTGGGCCTTCTCGATCTCGTCGAGCAGCACCACCGCGTACGGGCGGCGACGGACCGCCTCGGTGAGCTGGCCGGCCTCCTCGTAGCCGACGTAGCCGGGCGGCGCCCCGACCAGCCGGCTGACCGTGTGCCGCTCCTGGAACTCGCTCATGTCCACCCGGACCATCCGGTCCGCCTCCCCGAAGAGCGCCTCGGCGAGGGCCCGGGCCAGCTCGGTCTTGCCGACGCCGGTGGGGCCGAGGAAGAGGAAACTGCCCATCGGGCGGTTCGGGTCGGCCAGCCCGGTACGCGATCGACGCACCGCCTCGGCGACCGCGCTGACCGCCTCGTCCTGGCCGACCACCTTCTCGTGCAGGTGCCCCTCCAGGCGCAGCAGCCGGTCGCGTTCCTCCTCGGTGAGCTGGTTGACCGGGATGCCGGTGGCCCGGGAGACCACCTCGGCGATCTCCTGCGGTCCGACCTCGGGCACGTGGTTGGGGCCCTCGTCGCCGCGGGCGCGGCGGATTTGGTCCTCCAGCTCGGCGGTCCGGTCGCGCAGCTGGGAGGCCCGCTCGTACTGCTCGTCGGCGACCGCCTGCTCCTTGTCCCGGCGTACCTCGTCGAGTTGCTGTTCCAGCTCGCGCACGTCGGCGGCCGGAGTGCGGGTGCGCAGCCGCACCCGGGCGCCGGCCTGGTCGATCAGGTCGATCGCCTTGTCCGGCAGGTACCGGTCGGTGATGTACCGGTCGGAGAGTTCGGCGGCCGCCACCAGGGCCTCGTCGGTGAACCGGACCTGGTGGTGCGCCTCGTAGCGGTCGCGCAGGCCGCGCAGGATGGCGACGGTGTCCTCGACGCTGGGCTCGGGGACCAGCACCGGCTGGAACCGGCGGGCGAGGGCGGCGTCCTTCTCGATGCTGCGCCGGTACTCGTCCAGCGTGGTCGCGCCGATCACCCGCAGCTCGCCCCGGGCGAGGGCCGGCTTGAGCATGTTGGACGCGTCCATGCCGCCCTCACTGCCGGCGCCGCCCGCGCCGACCAGGGTGTGGATCTCGTCCAGGAAGATGATCAGCTCCTCCCGGTGGGACCGGATCTCGTCGATCACCTTCTTCAGGCGTTCCTCGAAGTCGCCCCGGTAGCGCGTGCCGGCGACCAGGCCGGCCAGGTCGAGTTGGATGACCCGCTTGCCGATCAGGGTCTGCGGCACGTCGCCGTCGCAGATCCGCTCGGCGAGTCCCTCCACGATTGCGGTCTTGCCGACGCCGGCCTCACCGATCAGCACCGGGTTGTTCTTGGTCCGCCGGGACAGGATCTCCACGGCCTGCTCGATCTCGTCGGCCCGGCCGATCACCGGGTCGATCTGGTCGTTACGGGCCAGATCGGTGAGGTCCTGGCCGTACTGGTCGAGGGTGGGGGTGCCCCGGTCCGGCTTCGGGCCGGGCATCGGGCCGCGTTCGGCGCTGGCCGCCTGCAACGACTCGGGCTGGATCCGGCCGGCGGCGAGCATCCGGCCGGCCGGCGACTCCGGGTTGAGCGGCAGGGCCATCAGGATGTGTTCGGGCCCGATGTAGTTGGCCCCCATCGCCCGGGAGAGCTGGTGCGCGTCGAGCAGTGCGCGCTTGGCCGCCGGCGTGAGCGACAGGTTCGGCGGCACCTCGCCCCGGGGCGCCCCCTCACCGCGCCCGCCGAGGGCGTTGACCAGCGTGTCCGGGTCGGCACCGGCACGGCGCACCAGGTCGCGCAGCGGCTCGCGTTGCAGCGCGGCCCAGAGCAGGTGGTCGGTGTCCAGGTCGTTGCTGTGCTTCTGGGCGGCCCGGCGGGCCGCGTCGGCGAGCATCTCCCGTGCGTCGGCGGTCATCAGGCGGGTGATGTCGACCCGGTGCGCCGGCCGGCGTCCTGCCTCGCCCCGGCCGAAGTAGCGGGCCAGGAACTCGTCCCACGGGTCGTTGCCGAAGTCACCGGGTCCCATCATCTCTGTCCTCCGCAGTCGGTCGGCACGGCCGGGGCGCGACATGGCGCGGCACGGTCGGCGGTGGCTACCCGGCGCTCGGCGCGACAAACGCGGGGGGCCGGCAGCGGGTGGACCGTCGACCCCGGTGGCAGGCTGGGGGCATGGAGACCAGGCCGCTGCTGATCGTCGACGGCGCGAACGTGGTGGGCTCCCGCCCGGACGGCTGGTGGCGGGACCGGGCCGGGGCGGCCGCGCGGCTGCGGGACGCGTTGGTGCCGTTGGGCGAGCACGGCGTCCCCCCGGAACTGCCTCCGCCGGTGGAGGTGGTGCTGGTGGTGGAGGGCGCGGCGCGGGGCGTGCCGGGGGTGCCCGGGGTCGCCGTGGTGGCCGCACCGGGTTCCGGCGACGACACCATGGTCGACCTGGTCGCGGCGGCGCCCGGCCGCCGCCGGGTGGTGGTCACCGCCGACCGGGAGCTGCGGGCCCGGGTGGGCGCGCTCGGCGCCGAGGTGCACGGACCGCGCTGGCTGCCCCGCTGACCGGCCGCGGACGGGACCGGCTGTCCCACCGACGGGACCAGGGCTGATCGCCGCGGAACCTCTTCGCGCACGTCAACGGCACAATCGGACAGCAGGGCAGGAACACCGCGAGGGTGGATGTTCGCCCCCCGGTCGGGATGAGTTGTAATGGAGATCTCCCCTGCCCCCAGGAGGTCCCCCGTGGCGAGCGTCGCCGAGCTGAAGGCAGCCATAGATGTCGCCCTCCAGCAGATAGGTGACGGGCAGACAGCCGTGCAGGCGGCCGGCGAGAAGCTGGCCGAGGCGCAGCAGACCCTGGCCGGCGCGTTGGAGGGCAGCGGGCACGAGACGGTCGAGTCGGCCCAGGCGTCGCTGACCCAGGCCGCCCAGGAGCTGGAGGAGTGCCTCGCCGCCACCCTGGTCGCGGTCGAGCAGGCACAGCTCTACGTCTCGACGCTCTGAGAGGGCCGGGCCGTGTCCATCGTCGAGGACATCGGCGCGCAGGTGCGCGCCGCCGCCGAGGAGCTGCCGCTCGCCCCGCTCGCCCTGGCCTTGGAGAAGTTCGGCCAGGCCACCGAGCGGCTGCGCTGGGTGCGCCAGGAGTCGGCCAACCCGATGGGGGTGCCGGAGCTGTCGGCGGCGACCGAGCACGCCGAGACCGCCGCCCACGCGCTGCGGGTGGCCCAGGAGCAGTTGTCCGCGTACCTGGGCGCGATCGGGCTGGCCGCCGACGGGTCGCCCGCCCCGACCGGGGAGCAGCGCCGGCCGAAGCACGACGCGCCGCGGGGGGAGACCCCCCCGGCCGGCCCGGGCCACGCCGGGGAACCGGGCGAGCAGCCGGCGATGCGGCGCTGGTGGGCGGTGCGGGTGGCCGAGCTGACCGGTGGCCGGGAGAGCGCGGCCGACGAGCCGGACGAGCGGGTCGACGACTCCCGGGAGCTGCTGCGCCGGGTGGTCACCGGGGTCCGCTCCGGCGACCGGGACCGGCTGCACCGCGAACTGCGCGGCGCGCACGCCGACGTCGGGCTGGGACTGGCCGCGATCGCCCCGCCGATGCTCCGCGGCCTGGCCGGGGAACTGCTCGGGCACCCGCCCCGCGCCGACGACCTGGGTCGGCTGCGCAGCGAGCTGGACGGGCGGGTCCGGGACCTGCTGCCCGGGCTGCCGCCCCCGGTGCTGGACACCCTGCTGACCCGGGTCTGCCGGATGCCCCCACCCCGCCGCTCCGGTGCGGAGGAGCGGCCGCACGCGGCCGACCCGGCGGTCACCGCCGGGGTGGTCACCGGGGTGTTGCTGGACCGGCTCGGCCGGGACCTGCCGAGGGACGCCGAGGAACGGGAGCCGTCCCGGGGTGTCCATGGCTGACGTCCGCGCCCAACTGGTGTCGCGGGTCCGCGGGATGCTCTCCGAGGCCCTCGGCGCGACCCGGAACCGGCTCGCCGCCGCCGATGCCGAGCTGGTCGCCGGCCAGGACCGGCTGGCCCGGGTGCGGCGCGCCGCGGCGGCCGTGCCGAAGCGGGTGGGTGAAGCCCGCGACCGCCGGCTGGCCGAGATCGACGCCCGGCACACCCGGCGGATCGGCGAGCTGACCCGCTCGGCCGCCGCGGCGGCCGAGCGGGAGGCGCCGGGGGCGGCGTCCGCGCGGTGGGACCGGTGGCGACCGACGCCGGCCGGCCGCAGCGAGAGCCCCGGCGCCGTCCGGGTCGGTACGGTACGCATCCCCGGCGCCGAGCCGGTGCCGGCGCTGGTGCCGCTGCTGGACGCCGGCCACGTGCAGCTGGCCGGCAGCGACCGCGAGGGCATCGCCGCGGTGGTCCCCGCGCTGCTGCTGCGTTCGGTGGGCCGCGCCGATCCGGGCACGGTCCGGCTCTTCGGCTACGACCCGGAGCACCTCGGCGGCGGGCTGGCCGGGTTCGCCCCGCTCGGCACCGCCGGGCTGCTCACGTTTGTCGGCCCCGGCGGGCTGGGCCGGCTGCTGGACGACCTGGTGGAGCAGATCCGCCGGATCAACGAGACCGTGCTCGCCGGCGAGTACGGCTCCCTGCGCGCCCTGGCCGCGGCGACCGGCCGCCGGCCCGAGCCGTGGCGGGTGGCGGTGCTGCTCGGCGGGGACGAGCTGTCCCGGCACGAACGGGGCCAGCTGGACCGGGTGGTCCGCACCGGCGCGGCCTGCGGGGTGCACCTGGTGGTCCGCGGCATCGAGCTGCCGGACGACCCGACGGTCACCCGCGTGGTGGTGGAGCCGGAGGACGCGCGGATCGCCGGGCTGCCGGTGGTGCTCGACGCGCCACCGCCGGCCACGCTGGTCACCGAGACCTGCCGGGAGGTGGCGTCCCGGGTCAACGCGGGCCCGCCTCCGGCACCCTTCACCGATCTGCTTCCCCCGTCCGAGGAGTACTGGCGGGCGGACTCGGCGCAGGGGCTGACCGCGCCGATCGGCGAGGGCCCGCACGGGCGACCGGTGCTGCTCACCCTCGGCGACTACCCGCCGCACGCGCTGATCGGCGGCCCCTCCGGCACCGGCAAGACCAATCTGATCTTCGCCTGGATCGGCGCGCTCGCCTCCCGCTACTCCCCCGCCGAGCTGGAGTTCTATCTGCTCGACTTCAAGGAGGGGGTGTCCTTCGCCCGGTTCGCCCAGGGCCGGCGGGACCCGAGCTGGCTGCCGCACATGCGGCTGGTCGGCATCAACGTCAACACCGACCGGGAGTTCGGGCTGGCCCTGCTGCGCTTCCTCGCCGAGGAGCTGCGCCGGCGGGCGGACGCCGCGAAGAAACACGAGGTCACCAAGCTGGCCGAGCTGCGCGCGGTGGACCCGACCGGGCACTGGCCGCGGATCGTCGCCGTGGTCGACGAGTTCCAGGCGCTGCTCGCCGGCCGGGACGTGGTCGCCCGGGAAGCCGCCGACCTGCTGGAGGACCTGGCCCGGCGGGGCCGGTCGCAGGGCATCCACCTGGTGCTCGCCTCACAGGACGTGCGCGGCATCGAGGCGCTCTGGGGGCGGCCCGCCCTGGTCGCCCAGTTCACCCTGCGGATCGCGCTGCCCAAGGCGTTGCGCATCCTGGCCGAACGCAACGACACGGCGCAGTCGCTGCCCCGGCACCACGCCGTGGTCAACGCCGAGTCCGGGCTGGTCGAGGGGAACGAAGTGGCCCGCATCCCGTCGGCCAGCGACTGGGAGACCTGGAGCGAGCTGCAGCACCGGCTGTGGCGGATGCGCCCGCAGGACGCCGCCCCGGCCCGGCTGTTCGACGGCGACGCGATCCCGAAACTGGCCGAGGCGCCGGACTTCCGCGCCCTGACCGCCCCGGAGCAGGGGGTGCCACGCAGCCCGGTGGCGCTGCTCGGCGAGATCATCGACGTGCAGGCCCGCTCGGCGGCGCTGCGGCTGCCCCGGGCTCCCGGCCGCAACCTGGCCGTGCTCGGCACCCGGGTCGACGAGGCGTGCGCGGTGCTCGACGCGGCGGCCCGCTCCCTGGCGCGGCAGCACCGCCCGGGCAGCGCCCGGTTCTCCATCGCCTGCCTCGACCCGGACGCCGACCCGGCCGCCCGCGCCCTCTACGAGGACCTGGCCGACGACGCCGCCTGGTACGACGAGGAGACGGTGCCCGAGCTGATGGCCGAGGTGGGCGACTCCCTCGGCGCGCCCGGCACCCCGAACAGTCCGCACTACCTGCTGCTGTACGCGGTCGACGCGGCGGCCGGGCAGCTCGCCGGCCGGGCGGGGCGGCGGACCGGGCTGGAGCAGCTGCGCCGGATCCTGCACGACGGGCCGGAACGGCGTACCCACGTGCTGGCCTGGTGGCGCGGGGTGGCCCGGATGCGGACCGACCTGGGCGGTCCGGCCGCCCGCATCGAGAACATCGGCGCCTGGGTGGCGCTGGACGTGCAGGGCGCGGAGCTGGGCTCCTCGCTGTACCCGAGCACCGGCGGCCCCGACTGGTACCCGCGCCCGTGGCGCGGTCTGTACTTCGACCGGGCGGTGCACCGCACCGGGCAGGTGATCATCCCTTATGGTCCCTCCCGATGAACGAACCGGCCAGCAGTGAGACGTACGCCGCCCAGATCCGTCGGCTCGCCGAGCTGACCACCCGGGTGGCCGCCCAACGCGCCGAGGCGCACACCTGGTTCGCACAGCAGTGCGCCGCCGCGGACCGGGCCGTGGCCGAGGCCACCGAGCAGGTCCGGCGCGCCGAGGCGCAGGTGGCCGAGGCGCAGGAGATGGTCGAGCGGGTCGACGCCGAGGCCACCCACCTGTGGGGACAGTTGCACGCCCGGGTCGGCACGGGCGGGCGGCGGCTGGGCGATCCGCCGGGGCCGGCGCGGGAGGCCACCGGCGACCCGGTGCCGCTGCTGCACGGGGTGCGGGAGCTGCTGAACCGGACCCGTCAGCCGGGCGAGCTGCCCGCCTCGGCCAACCCGCTGCTGGTGGCCTGCGGGGTCGGCGGGGCGGTCGTCGCGTACGCCCTGGGGTTGGCGGCGCGGGCGCTGGGGCACGGCTCCGGGGGCGACCTGGCGGTCGGCATGCCGGTGCTGGCACTGGTGGTCACGCTGCTCGGCCCGCTGGCCGGGCTGGCCCCGGCCCGGCTGGTCGCGGACCGCCGGCACGCCGTGCTCACGCCCCGCCCGATGATCCTGGTGGCCGCCGCCGGCCTGGTGACCACGCTGCTGCTGCTCGCGCTCGGCCCGCGCTGAGCGGATGATCGACGGGGCGTCGCCGATCGGCTAGCGTGCGGACGTGGGATCGACGTTGACCGAAGCGACGGATCCGTGGTGCCTGCGCCCGGGTGAGAGCGCCCAGCTGCTGCGCGGTCACCCGTGGCGGCGGTTCGTGGTGCTGGGCGACAGCGTGGCCGAGGGGCTGTGCGAGCCGGTCGACGGGTACCCGGACCTGCAGTGGGCGGACCGGATCGCGGCCGAGCTGCGCGGCGTCCGGCCGGGGCTGGCGTACCTGAACCTGGGGCGGCGGGGGCTGCGGGCGCACGAGGTGCGGGCGACCCAGCTCGCCCCGGCGCTGGACTTCGCCCCGGACCTGGCGTTGGTGGTCTGCGGCGGCAACGACGCCTTCCGCGCCGGCTACGACCCGGACGCGGTGGACGTCGAGCTGACCGCGATGGTGGACGCGCTGCGGGACGCGGGCGCGGAGGTGATCACGGTTGGCATGTTCGACGTCTCGCACAGCCCGGCGGTGCCGGCGGCGCTGCGGGCCGGGCTCGGCGAGCGGATGCGTCTGCTGTCGTCGCGCACGGGTGCGCTGGCGTTGCGGCTCGGCACCCTGCACGTGCACCTCACCGACCACCCGCTGGTGGCCGACCCGTCCCTGTACAGCAGCGACGGCCGGCACGGCAGCGCCCGCAGCGACGCCATCGCGACGGCGGAGACCCTCCGGGTGCTGGGTGCCCGGCCGGGGACGGCCACCGGACCGCCCGGGGCGCGCCCGGCTCCCTGATCAGGGGGACGGCAGGCGGGCGAGGATGCGGCCCGTGGCGTGGCCGGCGATGGACCGGACGAAGGCGCGGTCGGGGAAGTCGCCGTCGAGCAGCCGGAGCGGGCCCGTCACCAGGGACAGATCCATGGCCAGGCGGCAGAGGGCCAGACGCGGCTCGTCCAGCCCGCCGACCGCCAGGTGGTGGTAGGTCTCCCCGAAGCGGAGTTCCAGAAAGGCGTGCTCCCACTCGACGTCGAAGAACATCAGGCCCTCGATGTCGATCAGCACCGGCTCGTCGCGGTCGTCTACCAGCACGTGGTCCGGGCCCAGCTCGCCGTGGATCAGGCGGTACCCGGTCCGCGGCCTCACCTCGGCGTACGCGGCGTCGAGCAGGGCGGCGATCCGCTTTTCGGCCGCGGCGATGGCCGGCACCCGGCGGGCGCACTCGGCCAGGTGACGCCGGGCCCGGTCGCGGACGACCGTGTGTGGTGGCGGCGCGGCCGGCGGCGCGAGGCTCAGCGGACGGCCGTACCGGTCGCCGCGCCGGCCGTGCAGGGTGCGCACCAGCTCACCGAGGCGGGCCAGCACCGGCGCAGCCCGGCCGGGGTCGCGGGCGTGCAGGGCTTCGAGCGTCCCCCCGGGCACGTCCTCCACCACGGCCAGGCCGGCGTCGCGGTCGAGCAGCCGGACCCCCGGTACGCGGACACCGGCGGCGGTCAGCTCGGCGTGCGCGGCGGCGAAGAGGTCGAGCCCGGTGGCGGGGGCGAACGGGCCGTCGACATCCCCGTCGGTGGTGGGCCACCAGTTCTCGGCGTCGCGCCAGACGTGCAGGACGCAGCTCGTGGCGTCGTCCAGGGTGAGCCGGTAGACGCCCTTTCTCGTGCCGCCGGTGAGTCGCGTGACGTCTTGCACGGTGCGGGCGTTGCGGTACAGCTGGCGCACCACCGCGTCCATCTCGGCCGCGGTCGGCCGCTTCCGCTCCCCGTCCATCCGCGCATCCTGCCCTCGGACCGCGCAGGGTGTCGACCGGGTTACGGGCGGGCCGGTCAGCCGGGCTCGGCGCTGAGCAGTCCCGCCAGCAGGCCGCGCAGGGTCCGTTCGAAGAGGTCCCGGCGGGGGGCGGCGGTCGGCGGAGGCTCGGTGAACGCGGCGGCCAGGTGCGGGTATGCCGCGAGATCGACGTGGTCGAAGGTGAGCGGACCGGCGCTCGCCCCGGCCCGGGCGAAGAGCGACACCACGCCGGTGACCATGGCGATCGCCTCGAACTTCGCGGTGACCGGGGCGCGCACCGGCTGGAGGATGCGCAGGCAGGTGTCGAACCAGGCGAGGGTGTTCGGGCCTGGCGTCCCGGCGTGGGCGATCGCGTCGGCGAGCCACGGGTGCCGCCGGTACAACTCCAGTTGGTGGCGGGCCAGCAGCACCATGTCGTCCCGCCAGTCACCGGCGTCCTCGGGGTACGGCCGCAGCTCGCCGACGCACCGGTCGACCATCAGGGCCAGCAGGTCGTCGCGGGAGGACAGGTGCCGGTAGAGCGAGCCGGCGGCCATGCCCAGCGCGCCGGCGACCGCGCGCATCGACACCGCCGCGAGACCGCCCGTGTCGGCGAGTTCGACCGCGGCGGCGGCGATGGCGTCCCGCCCGTGCGTCGGGGCGGGACCCCGGGTGCCCCGCTCCGGCCGGCTCCAGATGGAACCTCCGCCGAAGTCCGTGGGTGCGCCGCTCACCGCACCAGTGTAAACTGCAAACACCGTTCGCGGTTTTGCGGGAGGGCATGGCGATGGAGCGGATCACGGCACCGGACGGCGCGAACATCGTCCTGCACACGAGCGGCACCGGCCCGGGTGTCGTGGTGGTGCACGGGGGCGGGGTCACCATCGACGAGTACCGCCGCCTCACGGCGCGGCTCGCCGACCGCTTCACCGTGCACCGCTACAACCGGCGGGGGCGGGCGGACGCCCCGCCGAGGCGGGAGCCGTACACGGTCGAGCAGGAGATCGACGACCTCGGGGCGGTGCTCGCCCACACCGGCGCCCGCCGGGTCCTCGGGCACAGCTACGGCGCGTTCGTGGTGCTGCAGGCCGCGCTGCGGCTGCCGCTGGACCAGGTCGTGACCTACGACGCGCCGCTCTGCCTCGCCGGGCACGGCCTGCCGACGGACTACCTCGACGCGACCGAGGAGGCGATCCGTGCCGGGGACATCGCCCGGGCGATGGCCATCGTGGCCGCCGGCGTGAACCCGCAGGACGCCGCGTCGCGGCTGCCGCTGGGGGTGCGAACCGCGATCTGCCGGCTGTTCCTGCGCACCCAGATCGGTCGGAAGATGGGCGCGCTGCTGCCGATGACGCTGCGGGAGAGCCGGCAGATCGAGGCGCACGAGGGACCGGCCGAGCAGTACGCGGGCATCGAAGCCGAGGTGCTGCTCGCCTGCGGAGCCCAGGCCGCGCCCTGGTACGCCGAGATCAACGACCTGCTCGCCGCGGTCCTGCCCCGGGCCCGGACGCTGCGCGTTCCCCGCTGCTCGCACAACGGCATCGCCGTCGCGCCCCCGCGGCTCGTCGACCCGATCGCCGAGTTCCTCGCCACGCCGACGCCCTCGGAGCGGACCGGTTCGGTGTGAACGGGCCTCCCGAGGCGCCGATCAAGGAGTTTGCGTCAGGATCCGGGCCCAGGATGACGCGAACTCCTTGATCGGACACGAACAGGGCCTCAGTCGGTGAGCAGGATGCCGGTCATGAGGACGCCTCTCGCCAGGTTGAGGACGCCTTCGCAGCCGGGGTAGCCGACCCGGGCGAGGGCGCCGGAGGCGGTCCGGCCGAACAGGTACGGGGCGAGGCTGTACGGGACCTCCGCGCTGACCGTCTCCCCCGTCTCGATCTGCACGAAGTCCATCGTGACCCGATCCGCCTCGTGGTAGCGCTGCAGGATGTTGCCGCCCGCGTCGATCGCGGCGCGTACCCCGTCCTCCCAGGCCACAGTGCTCATCTCCCGGCCGATGAGCACCCCGTGCCCGGCGGACCCGCCGGCCGGCTTGGCCACCAGGTCGGCCTGCTCGGCCAGGGCCCCGTCGAGCTGGTCGGCGGTGAGCGCGACGGTGTGCGGCACGTACCGGCGGACCAGCGCCCGGTCGGTGTCGGAAAGCAGGTCGAGGTCCGCCCAGAGCCAGGCGAAGTTCAGCTTGTTGCTGAGCAGCCAGGCGGCGGTGCTGACGAACATCGGCAGGGTGCCGGCCGCGAGGGCCCCGGCGACGGCGTCCAGGCCGGCGCTGGGGGTGACCCGGTTGGGCACGAAGAGCCGGAACAACGCGTCCACCGGGGCGCCGCCGACGACGAGTCGTCGCCGGTCGTCGAGGGTGGCCCCGGCGACCGGCCCGATGACCAGGTCGATGCCGAAGCGCCGAGCCTGGTCGGCGAGCGGGGAGAGGATCCGGATGAACGTCTCCGGGTCGTCCAGCCCGGGGTACTCGGCCTCGAAGTCCATCAGCAGCGCCACCCGCGCGCCGTCGGGCAGGTCGAGGGAGTCCCGGATGGCGACGAACCGCTGGTCCAGCAGGGAGGGGGCGGGTCGGGCCCCGCCGAGCAGCTCCTGCTCCCGGTAGAGCTCGGCGTACCGGTAGATCACCGTGTCGGCGTCGAAGCCGCCACCGAGGCTGCTGTCGATGTTGTACTCGACGATGCACGGCACCCCGCCGGAGTAGAGCACGTCCGGCCGGTACGCGGCGAGCAGACCGTCGTGCAGCACCTCGTCGGCGACGAGGAGCTTGGTCTCCCCCTCCGGCACGTCGAGCAGCCGGCGCAGTTCCCCGGCGGTGCGGGCGCGGCGCTGGCATGCTTCCAGGATGAGCTGGGCGATCCGGTCGCAGATCTCGTTCAGCTCGCGGAACGCGTCGGCGTTGAGCACCGGCGGCCGGGCCAGCCGCCACTGCTTGTTGTAGGTGGCCCGGCCGTGGAAGATCTTCTCCCAGGCGGCGGAGCCGGCGGCCACCATCGCGGTACGGGTCGACTCGGGAAGGTCGGTCCACGCCTGGCCGAGCGGCGGCCACGAGTAGTCGGGGTCGATCATGATCCGTCCTTCAGGCAGAGTTGGATGGCGGCGGTGAGCTGCTCCCGGCCGGGTTGCACGGCGCGGTCCAGCGCGGGCGCGAAGGGCAGCACGGCGCCGTCGGGGCGGGTGACCCGCCGGGGTGGCGCGGCCAGCCGGACCCGCTCGACGACGGTGGCGATGATCTCCCCGGCGATGCCGCAGGACCGGTTGGAGTCGTCCACCACGACGAGGCGGCCGGTGCGGGCCACCGACCCGACCAGGCCGTCCCAGTCGAACGGGTAAAGGGTGCGGGGGTCGAAGACCTCCACGGACACCTGGTCGGCGAGTTCGTCGGCGACCGCCAGCGCGTCGTGCACCAGGTGTCCCACGGCGACCACCGTGACGTCGGCGCCCGGCCTGCGGACCACGCCCCTCCCGAGCGGTACCGGCCCGAGGTCGGCGACGTCGGCGCGGACGTCCATCGCCGCGGCGGGGGCGAACACGACCACCGGGTCGTCGCAACGGATCGCCGACACCAGCAGCCCGTACGCGTCGGCCGGCGTGGCCGGCACCACGGTGGTCACCCCGACGTGGGCGAAGAGGCTGTACGGGTGATCGGAGTGCTGCCCGGCCCAACCGGTCCGGGAGCCCGAGCCCGGCACCAGGTAGGTGACCGGGACGGCGCACTGGCCGCCGGTCATCAGCGGGAACTTGTGGGCGTGGTTGACGATCTGCTCGAAGACCAGGAACAGCAGCGAGGGGATCTGGAACTCGATCACCGGGCGTGCCCCGGCCAGGGCGGCGCCGGTGGCGAAGCTGGTGAACGCCTGTTCCGACAGCGGGGTGTCGAGCACCCGCTGCGGCCCGAACTTCTTCAGCAGCCCGGAGGTGACGTTCGCCGCGGCCACCCGGATGTCCTCGCCGAGCAGGAAGACCGACTCGTCGCGGGTCATCTCGTCGGCGAGCGCCCGGGTGAGCGCCCTGCGGTAGGAGAGCCGGGGCATCAGCCACCTCCGGTCCGGGCGGTGAGCCCGCTGGCGTACAGGTGGTCGAGGGCGCCGGCCGGGTCCGGCGCGGGACCGGCCAGGGCGTAGTCGACGGCGGCGTCGAGGACGGCCTCCACCGCGGCGTCGACCTCGGCCCGGACCGGGGCCGGTAGCCGGGCGCCCTGGATGTCGACCGGGTCCCGCCGGCGGGCGGCGGCCACCTCCCCGGGCGGGCGGTAGTCGAGGCGTACCACGTGTTCGAAGGTGTGGTGGGCGTCGAACCGGTAGGTGCGGGCCTCGACGAGTTCGGGGCCGCCGCCGGCGCGCATCCGGGTCACGGCGGCGGCGGTGGCGGCGCGTACCTCCTCGGGGTCCTGGCCGTCGACGGCGGTGGCCGGCATGCCGAACGCCTCGGCGCGGCCGGCGATGGTGCCGGCGACCGCGCCCGCGACGGGCATGGTGGTGGCGTAGCCGTTGTTCTCGCAGACGAACAACACCGGCACCCGCCAGAGCGCGGCCAGGTTGAACGCCTCCAGCAGCATGCCCTCGTTGACCGCGCCGTCGCCGAAGAAGGTCGCGCCGACGATGTCGTCGCCGCGCCGCCGACGCGCCCACACCGCTCCGGTGAGGATCGCGCCGGCGGCCCCGACGATGGCGTTGGCGCCGAGCACCCCGACGCCGAAGTCGGCGGCGTGCATCGACCCGCCCCGGCCCCGGTTGAGCCCGGTGACCCGGCCGCAGAGCTCGGCGAGCATCCGGGCCGGGTCGGCACCCTTGGCGAGCACGTGCCCGTGCCCGCGGTGGGTGCCGGTCACCAGGTCGTCGTCGCGCAGCGCGGCGCAGACCCCGGCGGCGATCCCCTCCTGCCCGAGGTACGGGTGGATGCCGCCGACGATCTCCCCGGCGCGGACCAGGTCGATGGCCCGCTCCTCGAAGCGGCGGATCAGCCGTACCGTGCGGTAGAGCCGGACCGGGTCGGTGTCGGTCACGCCGGGCGGCCCTCCTTGATCGCGGCGAGGATGTCGTCCCAGAGCCGGGCCCGGGCGGCGAGCGCGTCGTTGACGGTGTCCGCGCACTCCCGCCACTTGGTGTCGTCGTCGCCGCAGAGGTCGGCGAGCATCTGCATCGCCATCGGGGTGTGCTGCTCCCCGTCGACCTCGATGTGCCGCTCCAGGTAGTCGACGAACTTGTTCAGCCGCCGGCTGCGTTCGTTGACCGCGACGACCTGGGTGAACATCTCCGGGATGAGGTCCTCCCGGCCGAACGCGAAGGCCGCCGCCTGGCAGTGCACGGGGGTGCTCTCGATGATCCGCCAGGTCGTCCCGGCGAAGGCGGCCGACGGGGCGGGCACGCCCGCCCCGGTCAGCGCCGCGCTCACCGGGCGGCCGGCGCGCAGCAGGTCGATCAGCTTCTCGACCGCGGTGGTGTCCGCGCCGGCCTCCTTCATGCCCTGCACGTAGAGCTCGAAGTGGCTGATGTAGCCGTCGCCCAGCTCGTCGCTCTCCTCGACCATGACGATGTCGTTGATCAGGCGGCGGCTGCCGGTGGGGCCGGTCGGGATCCACGGCACGGTGACGCAGGTGAGCTGGCGCTGCAGCGACTTGAGCAGCGACATGAAGTCCCACACCGCGAAGACGTGGTGCTCCATGAAGGTGACCAGCGCATCGTGGGTGTCCAGGTTGGCGTAGAGCGGGTGCTTGACGACCACGTCGCGGCGCTCGGTGACCGCCCGCTCCAGCCGCTCGATGCCGGGGTGGGTTCTACCCCAGTCGTACCGTGACATTGTCAGCCTCCCTGCGGGGCGCGGTCGCGCCAGATGACCGGGCAGAATTCGGGGTCCGCGTAGTCCGGCCGGCCCTCGTGGGTCCGGCGGACCAGCACGTCGTGGTTGTACGCGGCGAGCGTGCCGTCGGAGAGCGGGTACTCCCGCCAGGCGTTGCCGCCGTCCTGCAGGTGCAGCGAGATCGCCCGGCGGGGGCGCCCGCTGACGTTCGCGCCGCTGCCGTGGTAGATGCGGCAGTGGTGGAAGCTCATGTGCCCCTGGGGGATCACCATGGGGAGCTTGCGGATCTCGGTGTCGTTGTGCGCGGCGTTGCGGGCGAGCATGGCGTCGAGCTGGTCGCGGTCCCGGTCGGCGAAGTGCCGGACCACGGTGTCGTCGGCGCCGATCTCCTGCCAGCGGTGCGACCCGTCGACCATGGTGATGGTGCCCATCTCCTCGCCGCAGTCGTGGAAGGGGATGAACGCGGTGAGCATGTCCTCCGAGGACGACGACGCCCAGTAGTGCTTGTCGAAGTGCCAGGGCACGATGTTGGACGGCTCGCCGGAGATCGGCGGCTTCCAGATCAGGGTGGACTGGAAGACCCGGATCTCGTCGGCCCGGGCGAGCCGGGCGGCGACCGCCCCGATCAGCGGTTTGCGCAGGATCCGGCCGATGACGTCGTGCTCGTAGTGCACGTAGTCGTTGTGCCGCTGCACGTCGCCCCTGCTCGGCTCCCAGTAGGCCAGGCGCGGCGGGCGCACCGGCAGCCGGCGGTCGCGCTCCCCGGCGTAGTAGCGGTCGGTGGCCGCGACCAGCTCGTTCACCTCGTCGTCGGTGAGCAGCTTCTTCGACAGGTACCAGCCGTGCTCGGCGTAGTGGCGCACATCCTCCTCGGAGGGCAGCAGCGCCTCCTCCTCGGCGGTCAGTGGCGGATGTGTCGTGGTCATGCCCCCATCCCTCCTGACGTACCGGCCGCGACGGCGGGGGTCGCCCCCGCCGCGGCCAGTTCCCGTTCCTTGGCCTCGTAGAGCGCCTTGATGTTGCCGCTGCCGAAGGTGCGCGCCCCGCGTCGCTCGATCAGTTCGAGGAAGAGGGTGCGGCGCACGTGCATCGACTCGGTGAAGATCTGCAGCAGCTGGCCACCGTGGTCGGAGTCCACCAGGATGCTCAGCTCACGCAGCCGGTCCAGCGGCGCGTCGACCTTGCCGACCCGGGCCTCCAGGTCGTCGTAGTAGGCGGCCGGGGTGCCGCCGGCGAACCGCACGCCCCGGTCGGCGAGGGCGTCGACCGCGGTGACGATGTCGTCGGTGCGCAGCCCGAGGTGCTGCACCCCGGCGCCGGCGTGCCAGCGCAGGAAGTCCTCGATCTGACCGGGCCGGGCGCTGGTGTCCGGCTCCAGCAGGACCAGGGTCACCCGCTCGGACGGGCTCTGCACCACCTTGGAGTTCATCGCCTGCCCGGCGACCTCGATGTGCTCCTCGAAGATCTCCGCGAAACCGAAGACCTCCGCGTAGTGCTTCACCGTGTCGTCGAGCTGGCCCGGGGGCACGCAGACGGCCAGGTGGTCGATCTCGGCGAGCAGGCCGTCACCGTCGGTGGCCGGCAGCGGCTCGATCGCCCCGGGCAGGAAGCGGCCACGGTCGCCACGCCGCTCCACGAGCCGGTGCAGCACGTCGCCGAAGCCGCCGACCTCGGCGACCACCACCTCCGCGTCCGCGCCGGTGAAGGTCCGCGGCGGGGTCAGCCCGGTCGCACCCCGGGCCACCAGCTCCGCGTACGCCCCGGCGGCGTCGTCCACCTCCAGGGCGACCACCGCGATGCCGTCGCCGTGCCGTTGCACGTACGCCGACGCCGGGTGTTCGGCGGTCAGCCCGGAGGTGAGCAGCATCCGGATGTCGGCCTGGGCCAGCAGCAGCGAGCGCTGGTCGGCCAGCCCGGTCTCCGGTCCGCCCTGGCCGCACAGCCGGAAGCCGACCGCGGAGCCGAAGTAGAAGGCGGCCTGCCGGGCATCCCCCACGTACAGTTCGACATGATCTATGCCGTTGACTCGCATCTATCCCTTCCCCATTTCCCCCCGTGCCTGGCTTGCGGGCGCACCGCGCCCGGCATGGACCGTCGGATCACCTCCCCGATCCGCCGTCCGGAACCGCCACTGACGACCACTCCGGCTCGGCGCGTCTGTCGCCGCGCCGCGACCCGGAGCAGTCGGCGGCGACCCGGCGCAGCAGCAGGCTGACGTTCTGCCCCCCGAACCCAAACGAGTTGCTCAGCGCGTACTCGGCCCGGGTCGCCCGCGGGACGGCCCGCACGTGGTCCGCCTCGCACTCCGGATCCGGGTCGTCGAGGTGGTACGTGGGCGGCAGCAGCCCGCGGCCGAGCGCGAGGGCGGTGGCCGCCGCCTCCAGCACCCCGGAGGCGCCGAGCAGGTGGCCGGTGAGCCCCTTGGTGGAGCTGACCGGCACCCCGCCCGCCCCGAACACCGCTGCGAGGGCGGTGGTCTCGGCGATGTCGCCGAGCCGGGTACCGGTGCCGTGCGCGTTGACGTAGCCGACCTGCGCCGGCTCGACTCCCCCGCCGGCCAGCGCGAGCCGCATGCACTCCGCCGCCCCGGCGCCGTCCGGTCGCGGCGCCGTCGGGTGGTACGCGTCGGTGTTCACCCCGTACCCGGCGACCTCGGCGTAGCCGGTGACGCCCCGGGCGGCGGCGTGCTCGCGGCGCTCCAGCACCAGCAGCGCCGCCCCCTCGGCGAGTACGAAGCCGTTGCGCCGCTTGTCGAACGGGCGGCTGGCCTCGGCGGGGTCCTCCCAGCCGCGGGCCAGGGCCCGGGCGTTGCCGAAGGTGTCGGCGAAGGTCGGGAAGAGCGGCGCCTCACTCGCCCCGCACAGCACCACGTCGGCCTCGCCGGCCCAGATCAGGCGGACCGCGTCGGCGACGGCCTGGGCGCCGGACGCGCAGGCCGTGCCGACCGAGGAGCTGTAGCCCCGGATGCCGTGGGCGATGGCGATCCGCGCCGACGGCATGTTCGGCAGGATCCCGGTGAGCAGGTACGGGCTGACCGCCGCGCGGCCCCGGGCGGCGCGGGCGAGCACCTGGCTCTCCAGGGTGGACATCCCGCCGACCCCGCCGACCACCACCCCGATCCGGTCCGGGTCGACGTCCCGGCCCACCTCGATGCCGGCGTCGGCGAGCGCCTCGGCGGCGGTGAGCAGGGCGAGCAGCACGATCCGGTCGAGCACCCTGGTCTCCGGGCCGGAGGCGACGCTGCGCGGGTCGAGCTCCGGCAGCACCCCGGCCACCTCGAGGCTGTCCCGGGCCGGGTGCCCCTCGGGTGGGCGGCGCAGGCCGGACCGGCCGGTGGTCAGCGCGTCGAAGGTTTCCTCGACGCCGCGCCCGGCCGGGGTGAACAGCCCCATGCCGGTGATCACGGCGGTCATGACGAGGTCTCGGTGAGGTAGCGCTCGCGCAGCACCACCTTGCGGACCTTGCCGGTCACGGTGACCGGGATGTCGTCGGAGCGCACCGGCACCACCCGGCGCAGGGTGGCCCCGACGTCCTCGCCGAGCGCCTCCCGGATCCGCCCGGCGCGGTCCTGCTCCGGGTCGGCGCCGGCGGCCAGCTCCAGCAGCACGTCGGTGGTGACGTCGTCGCCCTCCTTGACGATCACCACCGTGCAGTCGGTGACGTCGGGGCAGGCGGCGAGGATCCGCTCCTCGGACAGTGCGGTGAAGAACCGCTTCCCGTCGCCGACCTCGACCGAGTCGACGGCCCGGTCCAGGTGGTAGTAACGCCCGTCCGCGTCGGCGTACACCAGGTCGCCGGTGAGGTACCAGCCGCGCAGCCGGAACCGGTAGGTGGTGACCGAGTCGTTCCAGTAGCCGCGGAACAGCGACGGCGAGTCGATGCCCAGCCAGCCGACCTGGCCGGGCGCCAGCTCCTCACCCTGCTCGTCGAGGACGGCGACCTTCGTGAACTGGTACGGGCGGCCGACGCAGCGGCCGTACCGGCCGGTGTCGGTGGTGTGGGTGATGTGGAACATCGAGTGCCCCATCTCGCTGGAGCCGAGCCCGTCGATGAAGACCGAACCGGGCACCCGCTTCACCCCCTCGCGGGTCATCACGTCGCGCGAGCCGACCGCGACGAGCCGGCGCACGTGCGGCTCGTGCGAACAGTCGCCGGTGTTGAACCACAGCCGCACCGAGTCCAGGTCGTACGCGGACAGGTCGAAGCGGGCCAGCTCGGCCCAGGTGACGGAGAAGCCGAAGACGCCGTCCGGCCGCCACCGCTGGATGGCGTCGAGCACCCGCTCCCCACCCTGCTCGGAGAGGAGGAACATCTCCGCCCGGTTGCCCAGCGCCTGGTTGACCATCAGCACCGTCGCGGTGTGCGGCGCGGGCAGCGCGTTGAGGATCCGGGAGGTGCCCTGCGCCTGCGGCATGGACAGCAGGTGCCGGGTGGCGGCGAAGAGGCTGGCGTGCGAGTGCAGCACCGCCTTCGGCACGCCGGTGGTGCCGGAGGTGTGGGTGATGACGATCGGGTCGTCCGGGTGGTGCCGGTAGTGCGGCGGGGCGGCGGCCGGGTCGCCGGCACCGGCCTCGGCGGGCTGGCCGAGCAGCGGCGCACCGAGGTCGTGCCCGGCGAGGGCCGCCGCGTGGTCGGCGTCGGCGAGCACCCCGGTGGCGCGCAGCCGCCGGATGTACTCGGCGGCGATCTCCGGGCGCAGCTTGCCGTTCATCAGTGCCGGGATCGCGCCGAGCCGGGTCAGGGCCAGGTACGACAGCACCATGTCGGCGGCGGTGCCGGCCCAGACCGCGACCGGGTCGCGGCGGCGTACCCCGCGCCCGTGCAGCCAGGCGGCCCGGGCGGCGACCAGCGCGTCGAGCTGGCCCAGGGTCAGCGGATGTTCGGCCGGGTGGCCGTCGGCCGGCGTGTCGAAGGTGAGCCCCGGCCCGTCCGGGTCGGCGCCGTGCGCCAGCACCCGGGCCAGCACGTTGCCCGCGCCCAGTTCGGTGTCGGCGGCCAGCGCGCCGCGCAGTCCCTTCATCCTCATTGGCGTGTTCCCTTCCCCAGCAGCACCGCGACCGCCTCACCGGGCGTACCGTCGGATGCCTGTTCGATCAGGATCAGCAACGCCTGGTCGGCGTCGCCGTCGTACATCAGCAGGTCCGCCACAGCGGTGCCCTCGGCCCGGGCCGGTCCGGTCGGGCTCAGGCAGACCACCGGTCCGTCCAGTCCCCAGCGCGCGGCGACGTGGCCGGCAACGCTGTTCGGCACCGACTGGAAGAAGAAGAGCGGACCGACCCGGCCCCCGGCGGCCACCGTGGCCCGGACGTGCTCCGCGCCGGCCCGGTCCCCGCTCGCGCTGACCAGCACCACCGCCGTCCGGTTGCCCGGGGGCAGCGGTCCCGCCCCGTGGTGGCGGGTGAGGCAGCGGTCGGCGGCCGCCGCCACCAGCGGATGGAAGTCCGAGTGCACGAACCCCGGCAAGGGCGGCGGCGGACCGTCCCCCGCCTCCGGCCACCGCGCCTCGGCGAGCACCCTGGCCCCGGTCACTGCGCACCGACCAGCAGGGCGGTGTTGGCCCCGCCGAAGGCCGCGTTGAGGGTCAACGCGTGGGCGGTGGCCGCCGGCCGGGGGGCGTCGGTGATGACGTCCAGCGGGCAGGACTCGTCGGGGCCGAGGAACCCGGCGTTGACCGGCAGCTTCCCGTGCCGCAGGGCGAGCACGGTGACCACCAGTTCGAGCAGTCCGGACGCCTCCAGCGCGTGTCCGTGCACCGACTTGGTGGAGCTGACCGGGATCCGGCCGGCGCGGCGGCCGAACGCCACGCGCAACGCCGCCGCCTCGGAGGCGTCGCTGTACGGGGTGCCGGTGGCGTTGGCGTTGATGTAGCCGACCGCCTCGGCGGGCAGCCCCGCCCGGCGCAGCGCCGCCGCCACCGCCCGGGCCAGCCCGTGTCCCCGCGGGTCCGGCTGGCAGGGGTGGTACGCGTCCCCGGCCCGCCCCCAGCCGGCCACGGCCGCCAGCGGCGTCGCACCCCGGCGCCGGGCCGCCGCGGCGGACTCCAGCACCACCGCGGCGATCCCGTCGCCGAGCAGCAGCCCCTGCCGCCCGGCGCTGAACGGGCGGACCGCCCCGTCGGCGGCGAAGGCACGGCCGGCGTCGAAGAGCGCGTACTGGTCGGGTTCCACCAGGTAGCCTGCGGCGACGACGACCCGGTCCAGATCACCCCGGCCGAGCAGGGTGGCCGCGTCGGCGAGGGCGGTGCTCGCCGACACGCAGGCGGTGGTGTAGACCCGGGTCCGGCCGCCGAGGCCGCAGCGTCGGGCCAGGTGGCCGGCGAGCGCCGGCACCTCCGATCCACCGTCCACCCCGGACGGCGCGGGCAGCGAGAGCGGCCCGCCGTGGGTGGCCAGGAACAGGGCGGACTCCGCCCGGTGTGCCCGGTCCAGCCCGGCCGCCCGGCAGGCGGCGTCGACCGCGGCGGCCAGCTCGTCGGCGAGGGTGCCGACCTCCGGCAGGGTGGCCGCCACGGTGACCCGGCGGTTGGTGGTGTCGAAGCGGCGCACCGGCGCGAACGCCGGGGCGCCGGCGAGCACCCCGGCGAGCAGCGCGTCGGTGCCCCTGCCGAGGGCGCTGAGCGCGTGGACGCCGGTGATCTGAACGTGCTCCCGCTCAGCCATCTGCGGGCGCGGTCAGCGACTGGTGGAACACCGCCAGCGCGTCGTCGACGGTGCGGACGCCGGCGAGCTGGTCGTCGGAGAGATCCAGCCGGCGGTCGTAGCGTTGCTCGACGAGGTGCACCAGCCAGGCAAGCTCCATCGAGCCGATCCGGTCGGGCACCTGGTCGACGGGTTTCGCGGTCAGTTCGGCGAGCATGCTCACCAGGTCAGCTCGCCCCAGGTCGGGCTGACCGGCCATCAGGAGTTGTCGCTCGTCGCGGCCACCCGCGCGGCGACCATGGTGGTGAACTCGCCGACCGTCATCAGGGCCAGCTTCTCCGACTCGTCGTCGGCGAACTTCAGGCCGTACCGGTCCTCCACCCGGACGGCGAGGTCGGCCAGGGCCAGCGACTCGAGGTCGACGCCGGAGGGGCCGAGGGTGGTCTCGTCGTCGATGTCCTCGACGTCGTAGTTCATGTCGGCGAGCTGCTCGATGACGAAGGTGCGGACCTCGTCTCGCATGGCCTTAACCTCTTTCCGTGAACCAGCTACCGGTGCCCGGTCGGGACACCGTGTACGTGTGGACCGGCCGTGCCACCGGCGACCAGCGGGAGCTGACGCGGCGGCTGCTGCGACGCGCGGGTGGCGCGTTGCTCGACCGGGCCGAGGCGGAGATCGGGGTGCGGCGGGCGCCCGGCGGACGCCCGGAGGTGTACGTCCCGGACGGGCGGACGCTGCCGGTGAGCGTCAGCCACGTCGACGGGCTGGTGGTGGTGGCCGCCCGGGCGCGCGGACCGGTCGGGGTGGACGTCGAACGGCACCGGACGCTGCCCGCCGTCGCGCTGGCCGAGCGCTGGTACGACCCGGCGGAGGCGGCCTGGCTGCGCGCCCGCGACCGGGCCGGCCGGGACCTGGCCTTCCTGCGCCTGTGGACGGCGAAGGAGGCGGTCGGCAAGGTGCTCGGCTCCGGCCTGCGCGACGGCGGCCTGCGCCGCCGGATGCCCGAGCCGGGCGGCTCCGGGGAGCTGCTGCGCCCGGTCCCCGACCGGCCCGACGTGCGGGTGGGCCACCCCGGGGCCGGGGACGGCCTGGTGCTGGCGGTGGCGGTCGCCGGGGCGGCCGGGCACGTCGAGGTCACCTTCGAATAGCGGACCGGTCATGACGCGGCGTCCCGCAGTGTCCTGGCCGAGCGGACCAGCTTGCCGGTGGTGGTGCGCGGCAACTGGTCGAGCAGGTGCAGGGTTCGCGGTCGCTTGTAGCCGGCGAGGCGTTCGGCGAGCAGCTTGTCCAGCGTCTCCTCGGACAGCGGCCCGTCCGGCTGGACGTACGCGGTGATCCCGTCGTCCCAGACCACGACGGCGACGCCCACCCCGGGCAGCTCGGCGACGGTCGCCTCCACCTCGGTCAGGTCGACCTTCAGGCCACCGACCGACACCTGCGAGTCGAGCCGGCCCTTGACGGTGACCAGCCCGGTGTCCGGGTCGACGGTGCCGGCGTCGCGGGTGTGCAGCCACCCGTCCGCCCAGCGGGTCGGGTCGGCCAGCCCCACGTAAGGGGAGGCCGGGCAGCTCACCCAGAGCTCGCCGCCCTGTTCCCGGACCTGGATGCCGGGGGCGGGGGCGATGCCGGGGTGGTGCCGCCCGTACAGGTCGGTCCCGATGACGCCGACCTCGGTCATCCCGTACATGTTGCCCAGCGGGACGCCGTAGCGGTCGGTGAAGGCGCGGGCGACGGCGGCCGGGACCAGCTCGCCTCCGGTGGTCATCCGCTTGAGCTGCGGCAGTGGTCCGGACGGCCGGGTGGAGGCGAGCAGCCCGATGTGGAAGGGCACGCCGAGCACGGTGGCCGGGGTGTCCTGGGCGGCGATCGCGGCGAGGACCGCGTCGCCGCCGAGCCGCTCCGGCGGGCACAGCTCGACGCCGGCGTGCAGACCGTAGAGCAGGCCGCCGACCAGACCGAGAACGTGCACCATGGAGGGCAGCAGGATGATCCGCTCGCCGGGCAGCGCGACCCCGTCGATCATGGTGTACCGGTGCACCTCGCCGACCAGGTCCTCGACCGTGCGGCCGATCACCTTGGACGGTCCGGTGGAGCCGGAGCTGAGCTGGATGACGGCGTGCGGGCTGCCGGCGGGTCGGTCCGACCAGGGCGTCGTCCCCTCGGTGACGTCGACGAAGACGCGCAGCGCCCCCGCACCGGTGCGCACCGGGGCGACCACCACCTGCGGGGTGAGCCGTTCCAGGGCCCGGTCGACCTCGTGGTCGGTGAGCCGGTGGTCGAGCAGCACGGCCTGGGCGCCGCTGCGCCAGGTGGCGAGGAGGTTCACCACGTACGCCAGGGACGGGGGCAGCCGCAGCGCGGCGGCGCCGCCGGGACGCAGCCCGGCCGCGGCGAGCCGGGTCTGCGCCTCGCCGACCAGGCACTGCAGGGTGCCCTTGTCGACCGGCTCCGGCAGGCGCAGGCAAATGTCGGTGGGACGGCCGGTGAACAGAATGTCGTCCACCCAACTCGCCGCTGCCGGCGCAGGATGTTCCGCCATAGGATGTGCTGTCACGACGCCCACCGCCCAGCATGAAAGTGGGCGATATCCGCCCAACATGTGCGTTCTCCGGGGTGCTGACGGAACCCTACGACGGTCCGTCACCGCATAGCTACATGCAAATGGCTAGATCAATAAGGGCGGCTGGGTGGATTGCTCAGGCTCGATCGGACAGGCAGTATCGGGCCCGTACGCCGGCTCGGTACCCGCCGGCCGGCGCGCCCTGCGTGCCCGCCGGACGGCGACGCCGGCCAGGTTTGGCGTGCCCCGACGGCGGGCAGCATCCCGCTGTCCAGCAGCGAGGCGAGCGGCGGGCACCCATGCGTTGGCTCATTCTCATCGCGATCATCGTCCTGATCGCCGTGCTCCGCTTCTGGCTGGTCGGCAGCGCCCGGGAGGCGGGCCGGGGCCTGCGCCGCCGGATCGACGCGCGACGGCGTCCCGACGGCGACGTGCGCTGACCGCCGAACTGTCACCCGCCGCCAGCAGCCTCGCCGGCATGGTGTTCCGCGTCGGGTGAGGACGGCGGGCACCCGCACGTCGGCGGGACGCTGCCCGCTAACTGCCGCCCGCCGGCGGAGGCGCGGCGCCGCGCAACACCAGCGCGCTGTTGAACCCGTCGAACCCGCGCGCCCCGACCAGGGCGATGCGGCTGCGGGGCCGGCGGGGCTGCCGCAGGAAGCTCAACTCGCACCCCTCGGCGGGCCGCTCGGGGCCGGCCGAGGCGGGCAGCAGGTCGTGCTGGAAGGCGAGCAGCGCGGTGGCCGCGTCCAGCGCCGAGCCGCCCTGGTGGGCCCGGCCGGTCAGCGGCTTCTGGGTGGTCACCGGCGGCGTGCGCGCGCCGAACACCGCCCGCAGCGCGGCCGCCTCGGCCCGGTCGTACGCGGGCACACCCAGCGCGTCCGGCCAGACCACGTCCACGTCGTGCGCGCGCACGCCGGCCCGGTCCAGGGCCAGCCGCAGCGCCCGGGCGTAGTGCGCCGGGCCAGGGCCGGCGTCCCGGTCGGTGGGGGCGGCGTCGTGGGTGGCCGCCCAGCCGGTGATCTCGCCGTAGATCCGGGCACCCCGCGCGAGGGCGTGGCCCAACTCCTCCACCACGAACACCGCGCCGCCCTCGGCGGGCACGTACCCGCGGGCGTCCACGTCGAACGGCCGGTACGCCCGCTCCGGGTCCCCGACGTCGCTGAGCAGCCCGGAGCGGAGCTGGCAGGCCAGCGCGTACGGGCTGAGCGGGCACTCGGTGGCGCCGGCGATCACCAACGGGGTGCCCCGCCGGACGGTCCGGACGGCGTGGGCGAGGCTGTCCAGCCCGCCGGCCGACTCGGACACGGTCACCCCGGACGGGCCCTTGAACTGGTGGCGGATGGAGAGCTGCCCGACGCTGGCCGCGTAGAACCAGGCGATCGACTGGTACGCCCCGACGGTCCGGCTCGGGCCGCCCCAGAGACGTTGCAGTTCGCGCTGGCCGAACAGGTTCCCACCGGACGAGCTGGCCAGGGTGACCGCCCACCGGTGCGGGTCGGTCGACACCTCCGGCAGGCCGGCGTCGGCCAGAGCCAGCCGGGTGGCGGCGAAACCCAGGTGGGTCCACCGGTCGGTCTGCACCCGCTGCCGGGTGTCGGCGTGACCGGCCGGGTCGAAGTCGGGCACCTCACCGGCGACCCGGGTCGGGTAGCCGGCCGGGTCGAACAGGGTGATCGGACCGGTGCGCCGCGTACCGGCGAGCACGGTGGCCCAGTGCGCCTCGACGCCGACGCCGCTGGGCGCGACCACCCCGATCCCGGTCACCACCGCCCGGACGGTCATGACGCCGCCTTCGTTCGCGACTGCGGGGCTCGCAAACCCGGCTCACTCCTCGCGCTCACCGCGCCAGCCTTCGCTCGCAACTGCGGGGCTCGCAAACCCGGCTCACTCCTCGCGCTCACCGGGGCACCGCCAGGCGGCGGAAGACCATCGCGGACTGGAAGCCGCCGAAGCCGCTGCCCACCGACAGCGCCACGTCGACCGGCACCTCCCGGGCCTCGTTGGGCACGTAGTCCAGGTCGCACTCCGGGTCGCGGGTGGTCCAGTTGGCGGTGGGCGGCACCACGCCGTACTCGATGGCGAGCGCGCAGGCGGCCATCTCGATCGAGCCGATCGCCCCGAGCGAGTGCCCGACCATCGACTTGATGGAGCTGATCGGCACCCGGTACGCGTCCGCGCCCAGGGCCCGCTTGAACGCGGCGGTCTCGTGCCGGTCGTTCTGCCGGGTGCCGGAGCCGTGCGCGCTGACGTACGAGACGGCCGACGGGGCGAGTCGGCCCTGGCGCAGCGCGTCGGCGATGGCGACCGCCATCTCCGCCCCGTCGGGGCGCAGACCGGTCATGTGGAAGCCGTTGCTGCGGCTGGCGTAGCCGGCCACCTCGCAGTAGACGTGCGCGCCGCGGCGACGGGCGTGCTCGGCCTCTTCCAGCACCAGCACCGCGGCCCCCTCGGCGAGGACGAAGCCGTGCCGGTCGGCGTCGAACGGCCGGGAGGCGTGCTCCGGGTCGTCGTTGTCCGGGCTGGTCGCCTGGATCGCGTCGAACGAGGCGACGGTGACCGGGGAGATCGGCGAGTCGGCGGCCCCGGCCAGCACGATGTCCGCCTCGCCGTCGGCGACGAGCTGGTGGGCGTAGCCGATGGCGTCGATGCCGGATGTGCAGCCGGTGGAGATCACCTGGGCCGGGCCGTGCAGGCCGTGCCGGCAGGCGACGTCGGCGGCCAGGCTGCTCGGCACCAGCGCCTGGTAGAGGTACGGCCCGCTGAGGGCGTGGTCGACCAGCCAGTGCCGGCCCGAGTCGCTGACCCGCACGTACTCCCGCTCCAGAGCCATGGTGCCGCCGACGGCCGTGCCGAGGACCACACCGGCGCGTTCGCGGTCGGCGTCGCCGAGGGTGAGGCCGCTGTCGGCGAGCGCCTCGATGGAGCAGGCCAGGGCGAACTGCACGTACCGGTCGGCGCGTCGCCGCTCGGCGAGGGTGATCCCGGCGGCGTCCGGGTCGAAGTCGCACTCGGCGGCGATCTGCGAGCGGAACGGCGACGGGTCGAAGAAACTGATCCGTCGGGTGGCGGTCCGCCCCTCGGTGATGGTCTTCCAGAACCGGTCCCGGGTGGCGCCGCCGGGGGCGACGACGCCGACACCGGTGACCACGGTGCGCCGGCCGGTCACGACGGTTCCCGGGGTGGTGGGGCCGCCTCGGTGTCGACGTGGCCGAGTTCGGGGCGGGGGGCGAGCGGCCCGAGGTGGAAGACCACCTCGGCCGATTCGTCGCCGGTGTTGCGCAGCCGGTGCCGGACGTTCCTGCCGACGAAGAGCGCCTCCCCGGCCGCGAGGGGCACCGGGTGGTCGTCCAGGTCGACGGTGATCGCGCCGCGGGCGACGTAGAGGAACTCCTCGCTGTAGGGGTGGTAGTGCTCAGCGATCCGCTCCCCCGGCGCCAGGGCGGCCACCCCCAGGAAACCGGACGTGCTGCCCACGGTCTTCGGGCCGAGCAGCACGCGCAGCTCGCCGCCGCGCCGCCGGTCGGCGGGGACGTCCCGGACGGAGACCGGGGCGGTGGTGGTGTCAGGCATCGCGACCTCCCCGGCCGGACTCGGTGGCCCGCTGCTCGATCCGCTCCTTGATCACGGCGAGCTGGACCTTGCTGTTGGTGTTGATCCGTTCGGTCATGCCGGCGTTGTCCAGGGGCGCGGCCGGCTTCATCGCGAAGTCCTGCACCCAGGTCATCCGGGTGCCCCCGGGGATCTCGTCGTAGCGCCAGTGGATGCGCATGTACTCGAACGGGCCGGTCTCCACCCGGTGGGCGTGGACCTGCCGGGTGGCCGGGTCGGCGGTGCGCTCGCTGACCCAGCTCCACGACACGCCGTTCTCGTCGGGGTGCATGGTGAGCCGGAACCGCACCGTGTCGCCCTCGCGGTGCAGGATGTCGACCGCGGCGTACTCGGTGAACAGCGCGGTCCAGTTGGCGACGTCGTTGGTGACGTTCCAGACCAGCGGCAGCGGCGCGGCGATGTCGACGCCGTTCTCGGTGTGCCCGGGCGGGTCGGCCTTCCTCGCCACCAGGTCGGCGACGCCGGCGATGCTGAGCTGGCTGGCCTGCTCGGGGATCTTCACCCGCCACCGGTCGGCGACGACCGCGGACAGCTCCAGCAGGGCGAGCGAATCCATGCCGAGCTCCGCCAGGCTGGCGGCCGGGGTGCGGGCCGCGGCCTCGGCGTCCAGCCCGCAGTGGGTGACCAGGATGTCGGTGATCTCGCTGGCGAGCTGGCGGTCGGGAACGACGGTCATCGGGTCCTCCTGGCGGTCGGGCCGGCGGCGGGCGCGGCGGTGACGGGGGTACGGCCGTCCGGGTCGGCGTCGGCCCGGGCGACGGGTACGGGATCCACGGTGGGTGCGGCCCCGGGCGGGCCGGCGGGCCTCGGGTTGCTGAGCAGCTGGTCGACCAGCCCGGTGGTGTGCCGGCCGGCGCGGAAGGCCGGATCGCGCAGCACCCGCCGGGCGAACGGGATGGTGGTCCGGACGCCGGGCCCGGCCACCTCGAACTCGCCCAGGGCGCGGTCCAACCGGTCCAGCGCGCCCGCCCGGTCCGGCGCCCAGACGGCCACCTTGGCCAGCAGCGAGTCGTAGTGCGGGCTGACCAGGTAACCGGGGTGGCCGTGGGTGTCGACCCGGGTGAACGGGCCGCCGGGCGGCCGGAACCGGTCGAGCCGGCCGGGCGCGGGGGCGAAGCCGCGGTCCGGGTCCTCCACGTTGACCCGGCACTCGACCGCCACCCCGCGCAGCCGGACCTGTTCCTGCCGCCAGCGCAGCGGCGTCCCCGCGGCGATGTGCAGCTGCTCGTGCACCAGGTCGACGCCGGTGACCAGCTCGGTGACGGGATGCTCGACCTGGATCCGACAGTTGATCTCCAGGAAGTGGCACGCCTCCGCCTCGTCGACGAGGAACTCGACGGTCCCGGCGCCGGTGAAGCCGACCGACAGGACGCCGCGCAGCGCGGTCTCGGCGAGCATGTCCAGCGTGGACGCCCGCAGCGCCGGGGCGGGTCCCTCCTCGATCAGCTTCTGGTGGCGGCGCTGCACCGAGCAGTCCCGGGTGCCCAGGTGGATGCCGTTGCCGTGGCCGTCGCAGAGCACCTGCACCTCGACGTGCCGGGCGTCGGTGAGGTACCGCTCGACGTACACCCGGTCGTCACCGAAGGCGACCTGTGCGGCGGCCCGGGTGCGGGCGAACGCGCGGGGCAGCTCGGCGGCGCAGCGGACCACGGTCATCCCACGCCCGCCGCCGCCGGCCGCGGCCTTGACGATCACCGGGTACCCGACCTCGGCGGCCACCTCCAGCGCCTCGGCGACGGTCGGCAGGGTCCGCACGCTGCCCGGCGGCAGCGGCAGCCCGGCCTTGCTCATCAACGCCCGGGCGGTGGACTTGTCCGCCAGGGCTGACATCACCTGCGGCGGCGGGCCGACGAAGGTGAGCCCGTTCTCCGCGCAGATCTCGGCGAAGTCGGCATCCTCGGAGAGGAAGCCGTAGCCGGGGTGCACGGCCTGGGCCCCGGTCTGCCGGGCGGCCTCGACGATCGCGGCGGCGTTCAGGTAGCTCTGCCGGCTGGCGGCCGGTCCGATCCGGACGGTCTCGTCGGCCAGCCGGACCGGCAGCGAGTCGGCGTCGGCGCTGGAGTGCACCACCACCGTCCGCACGCCCAGCTCGCGGCAGGCCCGGAGCACCCGCAACGCGATCTCGCCCCGGTTCGCGATCAGCACGGTCTCGAACATCGGTCAGCCCTGCCCGGTGGGCGGTTCCAGGGCGATCAGCGGCTGGTCGTACTCGACGGGCTTGCCGTCCTCGACCAGCATCTCGACCACCCGTCCGGCCTGGTCGGCGGTGACCTCGTTCATCAGCTTCATCGCCTCGACGATGCCGACCACCTGGCCGGGACGGATCAGGTCGCCGACGGCGACGAAGGGCGCGGCGGCGGGTTCCGGCGCCCGGTAGAAGGTGCCCACGACGGGTGCCCGCACGACCCGCCGCCGCGTCGCCGGCGCGGTCTCGACCGCCGGCTCGACGACGGCTTCCGGGTCGGCACCGGGCGCGGGCGCCGCCGGGTCGTGCCACTCGACCTCCAGCACCGTCTCACCGCTGCGCAGCCGAACCCGACGCACCGGGCCGGCCAACTCGGCGACGAGCCGGCGGACCTGCCGGCGCAGCCCGTCCAGCACCTCCTCGCGACCGTCTCCCACGCTCACCCGGCCACCGCCGAGATTCGGGCCGCGCCGTAGCGGCGGAACCGCTGTCGGCGGCGCCGGACCAGGGCGGCCGGCGGCACGTCGAGCAGCGTCGAGAGGTTCGCCGCCACCGCCCGCCCGAGCAGGTCGGCGGCGCGCGCCGGGTCGTCGTGGGCGGCGGGCCGGGGTTCGGGCACCACCTCGTCGACCACCCCGAGCCGGCACAGGTCGGCGGCGGTGAGCCGCAGCGCACGGGCGGCCTGCGGGGCCGCGGAGCTGTCCGGCCAGAGAATCGCGGCGCAGCCCTCCGGGCTGATCACCGAGTAGACAGCGTGTTCCAGCATCAGCACCCGGTCGGCGACCGCCAGCGCGAGGGCACCGCCGCTGCCGCCCTCCCCGGTGACCACCGCCACCACCGGGGTCGGCAGCACGCTCAGCGCCAGGATGTTCTCGGCGATGGCCGCCGCCTGCCCCTGCTGCTCGGCGCCCACCCCCGGGTCTGCGCCGGGGGTGTCCACCAGGGTGACCACCGGCAGGCCGAGCCGGGCGGCGAGGCGCATCAACCGCAGCGCCTTGCGGTGCCCGGCCGGGCTGGCCATGCCGAAGTTGCGGGTCACCAGCTCGGCCGTGGTGTGTCCCTTCTGGTGGCCGATCACCATCACCGGCCGGCCGTCGAGCCGGGCCAGGCCGCCGACCACGGCCGGGCAGTCCGCGCCGAGTCGGTCGCCGTGCAGTTCGACGAAGCCGTCGAAGGCGGTCTCCAGGTAGTCCAGGGTGGTGGGCCGGCCGGGATGCCGGGCGGTGCGCACCGTCTCCCAGGCGTCCCGCTCGGGGCCGGTCGACGGCACGGACGCGGGGTCGGTCCCGGGTCGCGGCGCCGGCTCCAGCCGCGGTACGGGCGCACGCCGGCCGGCCCGACCCGCGCGAGCCGCGGCGAGCAGTGCGGTCAGCCGGCCGCGCAGCGCGTGCCGGGGCACCACCATGTCGACCTGCCCGTGGCGCAGCAGGAACTCGGCGGTCTGGAAGCCCTCGGGCAGCGTGGCGCCGGTGACCTGGCGGATCACCCGCGGGCCGGCGAAGCCCATCCGGGCGCCGCTCTCGGCGAGCAGCACGTCGGTGTTGGTGGCGAAGGAGGCCGCCACCCCGCCGTACGTGGGGTCGGTGATGACACTGACGGTGAGCAGGCCCGCCTCGCGCAGCCCGGCGATGGCCTGGCTGACCGTGGCCATCTGCATCAGCGACAGCGTGCCCTCCTGCATCCGGGCCCCGCCGGAGGCGGTGACCAGGACCAGCGGGACCTCGTCCGCGAGGGCCTGCTCGGCGGTCCGGGTGATCAGCTCCCCGACGGCACAGCCCAGGCTGCCGCCGAGGAAGCGGAAGTCCATCACCGCCAGCGCCACCGGGTGCCCGCCGATCCGGGCGGCGCCGCAGAGCACCGCCTCGTCCAGTCCGGTGCCGGCACGCGCCGCGCCGAGCCGGTGCGGGTACGGCAGGGCGTCAACGAAGCCGATCGGGTCGACCTGGGCGGCCCGGTCGGGCAGCGGGGTGAACGAGTCCGGGTCGGTCAGCTGTGCCACCCGTTCGGGGGCGTCGAGCCGGGCGTGCGACCCGCACTCGGGGCAGACGTCCAGGTTGCGGCGCAGCCGTTTGCGGTACAGCAGCGAGGCGCAGCCGTCGCAGCGGGACCAGAGCTGATCGTTGCGGGGCGCGGTGGTGGTCATGGCCGCCGCCCGGGGGCGTCGTACCGGTAGAAGCAGTGCGCCATGGCGTCCCGCGGGGAGCGCCAGGTCGGCAGGTACGGCGAGACGTACGGCCGCAGCCGCTCGCTGACCCGGACGAATTCGGGGTGGCCCCGGGCGTCCTCCACCGCGCCCTCGGTCGGCCGCTCCGTCTCCAGCAGGTGCACGTAGAGGTCGTGCAGGCGGTAGAGCGAACGGTGCCGGACGCCGACCAGGCCGGGCAGTTCGGTCGCGTCGGACTCGGCGAAGATCTCGGCGACCCGATCCTCGGCGCTCGGCAGCACCTTGGCGACGATGAGCGAACGGTCCATGGACAGCCTCCCCTGCGATGCGTTCCGGGGCGGCCACCACCGATCCGCCGGACGACTGCCGCCACGGTGACGTGGCGGGCGTCAACGCGGCGTCATCCGGCCGCCATCCGGATCGGACTGTCGTGACGCTGCGTTGACGGAAGCTGTGCGCCGGCTATGGGAAGATCATCTAGCGCAAATCGATGGCGACACTTCTTCGCAGTTCAGCGCTATTTTGAATGGGTCCAGAGCAGACGGTCGCATTGACGACGCCCTGTTGACCCAGCGTAACCATCGTTGATAATCTCCGATTCTGTCAGCCCGGCGACAGCGGCGTCCGCCGCCGAGGCGGAGCCGCTCCGACACCGGAGTCGCGGGCAGCCGAGCCGGGCATCAGCAGACGGTCGGGACGTGGGTTCCGGTGCAGGGGGTGCGCCCGTGTCCGGTCAGACGAAAATGCCGACAGCCGGGAACCCGTCCGGCCCGCGGGTGTCGCTGCACCTGCTGGGCGGCTTCCGGCTGCTGCACGACGACGTCCCCGTGGTGGTGCCGCGGGGGCTGCAACGGGTCATCGCCCTGATCGGGCTTCAACCGTCCGCCACCCGCAGTCACCTGGCCGGCCTGCTCTGGCCCGAGACCTCCGAGGAACGGGCATTGTCGTCGCTGCGGACGGCCCTGTGGCGGTTGCGCCAGGACCCGTGCTGCCCGTTGCTCACCGGTGGTGACACCGTCCGGCTCGGCGGCACCGTCCAGCTCGATGTCGACGAGCTGGTCGAGGCCGCCGCCCGGGTCCGCGACGGCGAGGTTCCCCACGCCGCGAGCGCCACCGGCCGGCACGACCTGCTCCCCGGCTGGTACGACGACTGGGTGCTGCTGGAACGGGAACGGTTGCGCCAGCTGCGGCTGCACATGCTGGAGGAGCTCGCCGGCAATCACCTCGCCGCCGGCCGGCACGGCGAGGCCCTCGAGGCGGCCCTGGAGGCGATGGCTGCCGAACCGTTGCGGGAAACCCCGCACCGCCTGGTGGTCCGCATCCACCTGGCCGAGGGGAACGCGTTCGAGGCGGTGCACTCCTTCTACGTCTACCGGGACCTGCTCCTGCGGGAACTACGCCTGGAACCGTCGGCCGCGATGTGCGCGCTGCTCGCCGACACGCTCGCCCCGATCCGGCACGCCACCCGGCGGGAGCCGCCGACGCGTCGCACCGATCGCACCGGACCGCCCGGCGCCCCGACCCCGCAGCGGGGCCCGACGGCCCCGACCTCACCCGGACCACGGTGAGTCGCCCCACCGACCACAGGGGACGTCACGGCCGCTGTCACCGCAGGGCAACTTTCGGTGACGGAGAGGTGACAGTCGATCCGGCACGCTGTGCCCACACGGCGTCCCCCACTCCTCGACGGGGGCGGTACCGGGGAGAGGGGTCCCGATGAGTCGACTGTTGGTCGTCAGCCGGATCGTGCCCGGCGCGCAGGGACGGGTGGCGCAGATCTTCGCCGAGTCCGACGCGACCGAGCTGCCCCACCTGACGGGCGTCCGGCACCGATCGTTGTACTGCCTGCACGACCTGTGCGTACACCTGATGGAGACCACTGACGTCGACCCGGACGTGGCGGCGGGAGCGCGTGAGCACCCGCTGTACCGGTCCGTCAACAAGCGGCTCTCCGCGCACACTTCGCCGTACCTGCCGACCTGGCGCTCCCCGCGGGACGCGGTGGCCGACTGCTTCTACAGCTGGGATGCCGCCGAGGCGCCGGCCCCCGAGCCGTTCGGCTGACGCGGGCAACAGACCGGCGTCCCGGACCCACCCACGGCACCAGGTCCGGGACGCCCCCTTGTGGCCGGCCCTGGCACACGCTCGGTCATCTCACCACCACCGGCCGACACGACGCCGTCCCACCAGCAACGGGACCGGCCGGCCTCCCTGTTGTCGTCGGCGGACGTGTGCGAAGCTGCCCCGAGTTTTCTCGCGATTTTCCCGCACACATACGAGGAGGAGGTTGGCCGTGCCGTCGAGTTTCGGGCAATGGTTGGTCGTGGTCCTGGCCCTGGCCGTGGGACTGGTGGTCGGTTGGGTGGTGAGCGGCCGTCGCAGCGCCGCCGCGCCGGCGACGCCCACGGTGGAGGGTGGGCCCACGGTCGAGGCCACCGTCGACCAGGAGCGGCCGGCAGCCGTCGTCGACGAGGCTGCCGCGCCCGCCGCGGTGACCGATGAGCCGGCCCCGGCCGAGCAGGAGGCTCCGCCGGCCGCTGCCACCCTGGCCGCCGAGGCCACTGCTCTGCCGTCCGCCGAGAGCATCGACACTACCGAATCCGCCGAGGTCAGAGCCGACGACGAGCCGGTCGCGGCCGAGCCGGTCGCCGCCGAGACCGAGCCGGTCGTCGCCGAGGCCGACGCGGACGAGAAGCCGGCCGGGGTCGACGCGGCCGAGCCGGTGACCGCCGACGTCGAGCCGGTGGCCGCCGAGGTGACCGGGCCGGTGGCGGCGGAGTCCGGCACGCCGGCGGTCGTCCCCGCTCCGCGCGCCGCGGTCGAGGACGCCGTCCCGGCGGCCACCGCCGAGGCGGCGGCGGACGACTTCCGGCGGATCCAGGGCGTCGGGCCGAAGATGGCCGCCGGCCTGCAGGCCGCCGGCGTCCGCACCTACCAGCAGCTCGCCGAGCTGGACGAGGCGGCGCTGCGGGAGACCATCAAGGCCGCCGGGCTGCGCGCCACGGCCAGCGTGGCCACCTGGCCGCAGCAGGCGAAGGTGCTGGCGGCGGCCAGCGCCGAGGCCGAACAGGCGCTCCCGGCGGGGACCGGCGAGGACGCCTGAGCCGGTACCCGGGCCGGTGGGGTCACCCACCGGCCCGGGACACCGCCCGACCGGGCGGCCCCGGCCCGTGCGCTCCCGCGCCCGGCGGGCCCGGCGGGCCGCATCGGGGCAACGCCCGCCGTAGGCAACCGAGGCGGCGGATCGGCGGAAAGCACGAAAGCGGACACGGGTACGGGCGGCCGTGGCTACGGTCGGTGAAGGGCCGGACGGCCCCGCCGCGCCGATCCCGCCACCGCAGGAGCAGTTCGTGCCCTTCGCCACGCCGGAGGAGCCCGCCGATCGGCGGCTCCCGGTTCGTGACCCGGAGTCACCCCGTCGGGTGACCCTGCTGGAACTCTTCTTCGACCTGGTGTACGTGGTCGCGCTCGCCCTCATCTCGCGCGGCCTGATCACGGACTTGTCCTGGGAGCGGGCCTTCCAGTCCCTGCTTCTGCTGATGGCGATCTGGTGGACCTGGGCCATCACCACCCTGGTCACCGATCTGTACGACCCGCAACGCCCCGAGATCAAGCTGCTGATCGCGGCGGTGATGTTCGGCGCGCTGATGATGACCACCGCCATTCCGGAGGCCTTCGGCGCCCGCGGGCTGGTCTTCGCCGGCACCTACGTGGGGATCCACCTCGGACGTGGGCTGTTCCTCATGCCGGCGGTGCGGCGGCACCCGGAGACCCAGCGCCGCGCGATCCGCATCTTCCTCTGGTTCGCCGTCTCCGCCGTCCCGTGGGTGATCGGAGGTCTGCTGGCACACGGCCGCGCCCGCGAGGCGCTCTGGGCGCTGGCGCTGGGCATCGACTACCTCGGCTTCCGGCTCGCGTATCCGGTGCCCGGCCTCGGAGTGGTGCCGGAGGCCCAACGCAAGGTCACCGCCGAGCATCTTTCCGAGCGCTACCAGCAGTTCTTCATCATCGCCCTGGGCGACTCCATCCTGACCATCGGCACCATGTTCAGCCTCCGGCACTCGGAGGCGGAGAACGTCGCCTCGTTCGCGATCGCCTTCGCCAGCACCCTGCTGCTCTGGCGGGTCTACGTGCACAAGTCGGGTGAGCTGCTGCCGCACGCCATCTCCCGGGCGAAGCAACCGGGCAAGTTCCTGCTGACCGCGCCGTACACCCATCTGGTGATGGTGTCCGGGGTGGTGACCACCGCGGCCGGCTTCGACCTGGTGCTGCACGAACCGGTCGGCCACACGCCGCCGGCCTGGGCGGCGGTCATCCTCGGCGGGCCGGCGATGTTCCTCGCCGGTCGTGCCGCCTTCGAGTACGAGGTGTTCAGCCGGGTGTCGCTCTCCCGCCCCGGCGGGATCCTGGCGCTGCTCACCATCGCGCCCGCAGCGCTCTTCGTGGCGCCGGTGTACTGCTCGGCCGGCGCGATGCTGGTGCTGGCCGGGGTGGCCTACGCCGACTATCGGCGCAGCCGGGGCCGGCCGCCGGAGGACCCGTCCCCACCGCACTGAGCCGGCCCGCGATGGTCGGAACCGGTCGGACGGAGGTGCACCGCCGTTTGACGGTTCCCCCGCTCTGGGTACAAAGCCTCCACCTCGGATCCACCACAACCCCAGTGGAGGCAACTCATGCGCGGTACCTCGATAGTCGGAGTCCTGGTCGTCATCTGGCTCATCATCGGCGCGATCGCCGCCGGTCAGCGCGGCTACTACAGCAACGACGAGACCAACTGCGCCGAGGCCGGCACCATCCTGGTCACCATCGTCGCCGGCCCGCTGAACTACATCGGCGCCAACCCGAAGGTGGACTGCAAGCTCCCCGAGCCGTCCAAGTAGGACACCCCCGCCCGGCCCGCGCCCGCTCCCCCGCGGCGCGGGCCTCGTCGTGTCCGGACGGGCCGCGGGCCGCTCCCGGCGGCGGACGGGCCGCCGCCGGGAGCCGGCCGAGCCCGGCGATCGGCGTACCCGCGACGTGGGCGGACCGCGACGGGGTGGCGGCCTCAGCCGCCGACGTGGATGCCGGGGCGGCGGGCCGGGTCCCGCTCGGACTTGCGGATAATCTCCCGGACCACCGGCGGAGTGTCGCCGCGGCCGAGGATCAGGTAGCGCAGCAGGTGCGCGATCGGGTTCCCCTCGGACCACTCGAAGTGGGCGTGCGGCCGGATCCCCGTGGCGTCCCGCAACGCCAGCAGGATGGCGGCGATCGCGTTCGGCGCCGCCGGGCTGCTGGCGCGCAGGATCCGGTACCCGCCGACCTCCACCCCGTGCACCCGCAGCACGCCGCTGAACTGTGACGGGTCGGAGACGTCGATCTCCAGGAAGAGCACGTCGGCAGCCCCCGGGACGGGGTTCATGCCGCGCTGCGCCCGCTCCTTGACCCGGTACTCCTTGAGCGCGCCGCCCTGCCGCTTGTTGGCGATCAGGTGCAGCCGGCCGTCGTGGGAGATCGAGTCGGCGACGAACCTGCGGGCCTTCTCGTCGAACTCGATCCGCTCGGCCCGCAGCTCGGTGGTCCGGGACACCCGGGAGACCAGCGAGACGGCGACGATGCCGGCGATGAACAGGCCGGAGATGGCGATGCCGTCCGGCTTCTCGACGACGTTCTCGGTCAGCGCGTAGAGCAGCACCACGGTGAGCACCGCGAAGCCGATCCCGACCACCCGCCGCTGGGAGGTGTACGCGGAGATGGTCACCGCGATCGCTGCGGAGACCATCATCGCCAGGATACCGGTGGCGTACGCCCCGGCCTGGGCGTTGACGTCGGCCCGGAAGGCGACCGTGATGACGATGCTGATCGCGGTGTAGACCAGCACCACCGGGCGGACCGCCCGCCCCCACTCCGGCGCCATGCCGTACGAGGGCAGGTAGCGGGGCACGATGTTGATCAGTCCGGCCATCGCGGAGGCTCCGGCGAACCAGAGGATCAGGATGCTGCTGATGTCGTAGACCGTGCCGAAGGCTTCGCCCAGGTGCTCGTGCGCCAGCCACGCGAGGGCCCGGCCGTTGGCGGCCCCGCCCGGCTGGAACTCCCTGGGCGGGATCAGCACGGTGGTCACGAAGGTGGTCGCGATGAGGTACACCGACATGATCAGCGCGGCGACGGTGAGCAGCTTGCGGGTGTTGCCGATCCGGGCCCGCAGCCGCGTCTCGGAGTCCGGGCCGTGGCCCTTGACCAGCGGCATCATGCTCACCCCGGTCTCGAAGCCGGACAGCCCCAGCACCAGCAGCGGGAAGGCGAGCACGCTGGTGCGGAGCACTTCCCCGGCCCCGCCGAACTCGGTGAGCCGGGAGGTCCAGTCGCCGACCATCGCCGGGTCCTGGGCGACCTCGACCAGGCCGGCGAACACGATCACCGCGTTCAGCCCGAGGAAGATCGCGACGAGCGGGATGGCGACCTGCACCGCCTCGCTGAACCCCATCAGGAACACCCCGCCGAGGATCAGCAGCAGCACCACGGTCACCAGCACCGCGGCGGTGCCGCCGTGCGGGAAGGACTCCGGCAGAACCGGGTTCTCCAGCAGGTGCACGGTGGCGTCGGCGGCGGACAGGGTGATCGTGATGATCCAGGAGGTGGCCACGAAGCCGAGCAGCACCAGCACGAAGATCTTGCCCCGCCAGAACGGGAGCAGCCGTTCCAGCATCGCCACCGAGCCCTGCCCGTGCGGGCTCTCCCGGGCCACCCGCCGGTACATCGGCAGCATCCCGAACAGCGTGAGCGCCACGATCAGCAGGGTCGCGAGCGGGGAGAGGGCCCCGGCCGCCACCGCGGCGATACCCGGCAGGTAGGACAGGGTGGAGAAGTAGTCGACGCCGGTCAGGCACATCACCTGCCACCAGGGGTGCGCCGTCGCCTGGTGCTCGCGGGCCTCCGGGCCGACGGGCTGCACCTGGTGCTGGAACAGCCAGCGGGTCAGCGAGTTGGCCGGCTCGGGTGGGCGGACCGGGCTGTCCACGCACGCCGGGATCGCGGTGGGCCCCCGCCGGGGCCGGTCGCTGTGCTCCGGATCGCGCGCCGCCCGCAGCGCCCGATCCACCGCGGCGGTCTGCGTCTGGTTACGCCGCCCCCGCGCACGCCGGGGCTGTGCCCCGTCCCGCCCGTCCGCCATGTGCACCCCTTCAGACCCTGAACCGACCGTAGGCGGTACCCAGGGCCCCGCCCGCCGGAACCCGACAAGCCGGAAAAGATCATCCGCTACCCCGGCCGGCTCAGCCGTTCGGGGTACTCACCGCGAGCCGGAGGGCCTCCGGCTCGGTCACCGTCACCGTGACCGCCGGGTGCCGCAGCCAGGGACCGGGCGCCAGGGCCGGCACCGGGTCGGCGAACCGGAGGCAGACTCCGGCGGCGACGCTGCTGCCGAAGGTGACCCCGCCGTCGGCGAGGGAGAGACGCGGCCCGACCACCCGCCACCAGCGGTACGGTCCGCCGGGTTCCGCGCCGGTGACGTTGCCACGGGCGGTGCGCAGCAGCCAGGGGCCGAACCGGACGATCAGCTCGTCGGGGCCGAGTTCGACCCGGGTCGTCTCCGGACGTACCCCGAGCAGGGCCAGGGGCACCCGGAACGCCGGGTCGAACCGGAACGCGAACCGGCGGACCCCGCCGGTCGGCCCGGCTCGGGTGGGTTCGTCGTGGGCCATGGCGGCGAGGTACCCGCAGCGGCCGGTCCGACACCCGCCCGCCCCCTCCGCCTGCCGCCCGCCGTCCCGGTCCGCGGTCAGGTCGGGCCGGCCCAGGTCCGCCCCGCACGCCGGGACCGGCCGGCACCCCCGGGCCGGCCGGTCCCCTCCCTCTCGGGTCACCCGGGCAGGCCCAGGCGGTCGGCCAGCCAGCCGAGCCGGTCGTCGCGGGCCCGGGTGGCGCCGAGATCGTGCTCCTCGGGCGCCCGACCCGGCCACCCGGCTGACCACCCTCAACGAGGTGCTCGCGGAGGTCAGCGCCGGCACCGCCGTCGAATCCGCTCCAGACGGCACGCTGCGGTTGACCCCGCTGCCCCGGCCCGGGCCGATCGGGCCGTTCGCCGCCCTGATCGCCGGGGCCCTGGCCCGGGCCGCAGCGACCGGCGGGACGGACCGGTTCGGCGTCTGCGCGGCCGACCCCTGCCGGGCGCCCTACCTGGACCGGACCCGGGCGGGCCGGCAGCGGTACTGCTGCGAGCTGTGCAACAACCGGGCCGCCGCGGCGGCCTACCGGAGCCGGTTTCGCCGCGGCTGATGCGTCACGCCAGCGCGGCGACCCAGCGGTCGACGTGCGCGTCGAGCAGATCGGCGGTGGCCCGCCAGTAGGCCCCGTCCTCGGCGTGGATCCGCGCCCACGGCTGCACCCCGTCCCGGGCGCCCCGGCGCAGCAGCTCCGACATGGCCCGGGCGCGCGGGCCGAGCAGGGCGGCCAGGGCCGGGCGGTCCGCCCCGGCCAGTCCGTAGCCGTCGACGAAGGCACGCAGCCGCGCCGCGGACTCGGCGAGTGGCCGGTCCGGGCGCAGCCCGGCCATGCTCTGCGCCGCGTACGCCAGCTCCCACCCGCGGGTGCCCGGGCCGGCGCCGTCCCAGTCGATCAGCACCCAGCCGCGCGCCGAACGGACCAGGTTCCACGGCGCGACGTCGTGGTGGCAGACGAGGTCTATACCGTCGGGCGGGATGACCCGCTGCCACGTCGCCGAGGGCGGGGGGACGAAGCTCGCCGTCGCCCGGTGCAGGTCGGCCAGGAACGCGCCGATCGACGCCAGCTCCGCCACGGGGTACGTGCCGGCCGGGTCGCCGAGCTCCCCCGGGACGTACTCCAGCACCTGCCGGCCCCGGTCGTCCCGACCCAGCGACCGGGGCGCGCCGCGGAAGCCGACCGCGTGCAGGTGGGCCAGCAGGGCGTCGACGGTGTCGGTCCAGGGGCCGACCGGACGCCGCACGGTGTCGCCGATCCGCACCACACCGATGGTCACGTTGCCGGGCAGCGCCTGCTCCACCGGCCCATCCTCGCACCCGGGCGGCGGGGACGACGTCCCCGCGCTCCCCCGGACGAGCGAACGCGGGGACCCCCCGTCCCGGCTACTGCAGGAACGCCCCCAGCGGCGACAGCAGCAGCCGGCCGAGCAGCGCGGCGTTGTCGTCCAGCCGCGTCCGCTCACACTCGCGGGCCTCCGGATCGTGCCGGCAGCGCCAGATCTTCTGCGCGTTGCGCCAGGCCACGTTCCGGGTGTACTCCACCAGCTCGCCCTGGTACCAGTCATCGATGTCGCCGTTGACCATGTCGATCATGAGCTGCCAGTGGTCCAGGTAGCCCCGGCGCAGCTCGGGGATCCGCTCGGCGAAGATCTTGTTGATCTCCAGGTAGTCGCGGTGCTGGTCACTGGCGTCGACCGGCTCCGACTCCAGGCTCTCCAGCGTGGCCACCAACGCGAACGGCAGGTCGTAGTTGATGTGCGCGTTCACCCCGGCCGCGGCCGACGGCAGCGGCCGGGCGTCCGGACCGCGCATCCGCTTGAACAGGCAGGCCCATGCCTTGGGGGTGCTCGGGCTGGAGTCCGTCCAGAAGCGCAACGCCTCGAAGTACCGGGCGGCGAACTCCACGTCCAGCCGGGCGAGGAAGACCGGGTCGACGAACCGGTCATCGTAGAGCCCGTCGAGCACCGTGCTGGTGATGACCAGGTACAGCTTGTTGAAGTCGGCGAGCGGGCAGCTCTCCTCCAGCGGAGGCAGCCGGACCAGCAGGTCCTGCAGCTTGGTGAGATGGTCCACGACCGCCGGCACGTCGGCGGGGTGGTCGGCGAGCAACCCGACGATGTCCTGGTGCACGGGACCCCAGACCGGTTCGGTCATCTCTCCTCCACTGCGCCCGGCGCACTCCCCGACGGCACCGGCGACTCGGACAGCCTTCCAGCCGACGTACCTCAATCGGATCAGTAGAACGACGTATTCGCGCGGGTGCGTCTACACGGGACGGTTGCGCAGGAAGATCGCGCTGGCCTGGACCCGGGTGCGGACCTGGAGCTTGTCGAAGATGTGCGACACGTGCACCCCGATGGTCCGCTCGCTGATGAACAGCCGCTGACCGATCTCCTTGTTGGTGAGCCCCTCGGCGACCGCGGCGAGCACCTCGCGTTCCCGGGCGGTCAGCGCGGCCAGCTCGTCCACCACCGGCACGACCCCCGGCGCGGACCGCTGCCGCGGCGCCGGACGCGGTTCGGCGACCGGCCCCTCCTCCAGCGTCACCCGGGCCCGCCCGGCCAGGGTACGGATCTCCGAGCTCAACGGCGCCGCGCCCAACGCCTGCGCCATCTGGTACGACTGGCGCAGCAGCCGGGCGGCGGTGGCCGGGCGGCTGCGCCGGGACAGCAGCGCCTCGGCCTGGCGCAGCCGCGAGTAGGCCGCCGGGTAGGGGTGGTTACGGCGGTCCCACTCGGCCGCAGACCGGGCCCACAGCTCCGGGTCACCCCGGCCGTCCAGCCGGCTCAGCTCCGCCGCGCAGAGCGCCAGGAACCCGTCCGCCACGTACCGCACCGGCGCACCGGCCTTCTCGCTCTTGCCGGCCACCCGGTCGACCACCTCGCGCAGCCGGCGCACAGCTGTCGGATCCACCTCGACCGTGCGGCTGGCGCTCGCCTCCGCCTCGGCGCGCAGCCCGTGCCAGGCCAGGGTGGCCAGCACGATGACGTCGTCGGAGCGGCTCTCGGTGAGACCACGTTGGACGGCCTGCCGGGCCAGGTCGTGCCGGCCCTGCCACATGGCCAGGCCGGCGCGGAGGATGAGCATGGGCAGCACGTGCCGGGCGCCGCCGCCGGCGAGCATGGTGGCCACCGCCTCCAGGTCCCGGTCGGACGCCTCGACGTCGCCGTACCCGACGGAGAGCCGGCAGCGGGCGAGCAGCAGCTCCACCGCGTCCGCGCCCGACGGGCGGTGACGCAGCGCGGCGGCGACGACCTTCTCCGCCTCGGCCCACTGCCCGACCCGGAACAGCCCGTTCGTGGCGATGGCCAGCAGCCGGGTCTCCCAGGTGCGGCCCAGCCCCAGCTCAGCGACCCGCTCGGCGCCCCGGCGGGCCACCACCACCCCCTCCTCGAGGATGTTCAGCGGCCCGGTCAGCAGCTCCGCCAGGTGCAGGTACGCGCACGCCACATCCTCCGGGCGGCCGGACCGCTCGGCGGTCTCCAGGGCCCGCCGCATCACGGCCAGCCCCGCCTCCGGGTCCTCCAGCCACGCCTCGCTGTACCCCAGCGCGGCGCTGGCCAGCACCACCTCGGACGTGGAGCCGGGCACCTCGGCGGCCAGCCGGAGCGCCTCCCGCGCCTGGTCACCGGCCTCGGCGTAGCGGCCCAGATGCAGCAGCAGCTCGGCCAGGTGGGCGGCGGCGGTGGCCCGCTCCCCGGGCGTGCAGTCCGGGGACTCCAGGGCCCGCCGGTACTCGGCCTCGGCCGGCGCGGACCGGCCCGCCGCGGCCAGGTAGCGGGCCCGCCGGATGTGCAGGGCGCAGGTCGGCGGGCCGGCCGGGTCCCGGGCCAGCTCCTCCAGCAGGTCCAGCGCCCGGGCGTGCTCGCCGCAGTGGTGTGCCGCCTCCGCCGCGTGTTCCAGCAGGTCGGCCCGGTCCACCTCGACGGGGGCCGGGGACCCGGTCTCGGGCGGGACCGCGGCCGGGGTGGCGGCCAGCTGCAACGCCGCCGACCAGTGGCGGTGCGCCTCCGCGTACCCGTGCAGCCGCTCGGCCTCGCGGGCGGCGGCCATGGCGGCGGGCAACGCCCGGGCCGGCTCGCCGGCCAGCCGCCAGTGGTGGGCCAGTCGGGCCTGGTGCAGTTCGGCGGTGGCCGAGGTCATCGCCTCGGCGTAGCGGCGGTGCAGCACGGCGCGCTCGGCCGGCAACAGCTCGTGCGCCAGCACCTCGGCGACGAGGCGGTGACGCAGCCGGTAACCGTCGTCGGCGCCGGCCAGCAGCCGGTGCGCCACGGCCACCCGCACCGCCTCGATCAGCTCCTCCTCGGGCAGCCGGACCACCTGGGCGAGCAGCCAGTGCTCGACCGGTTCGACGCCGGCGGCGACCGCGTGCACCACCGCGTGCGCGTGCTGCGGCATGGCGTCGACCCGGGACAGGAAGACCTCGCGCAGCGTGTCGGAGAGGTCGTCACGGCCGTCCCGCAGGTCGCGGGCCAGCTCCTCGACCACGAACGGGTTGCCGCCGCTGCGCTGCCACATCCGGTCGGCGGCCTCGGGGGCGAGCGGCGCGCCGACGATCGCGGCGGCCAGCTCGTCGGTGCCGGCCCGGTCCAGCGGCGCCAGGTCGATCACGCGGACCGAGCGCAGCCGGCGCAGCTCGGTGAGGACCCGGCGCAGCGGGTGGGCGCCCTGCAACGACTCGGCGCGGACCGCCGCGAGCACCGACAGCTGCAGGTCACCGAGGCCGGCGAGCAGATAGAGCAGGAGCTGGCGGGTACTGCGGTCGGCCCACTGCAGGTCGTCCAGGACCAGGACCAGCGGGCGCCCGGCGGCGACCAGGTGCAGCCCCTGGGAGACCCGTTCCAGCAGCGCGCCCGCGCCGTCCGGCCCAGGGGTCTCCTCGTCGAAGACCTGGAGCAGGCCGCGCACCGCCGAGGCGGTGCGGGCCGCGGTCCGCTCGGCGTCGAAGCGGCGCAGCGCCTGCCGCAGCGGGTGCAGCGGGGAGGCGTCGCCGATGTCCAGGCAGGAGCCGGTCAGCACCAGCGCGCCCGCATCCCGCAGCCGGGCGCTCACCTCCGTCAGCAGCCGGGTCTTGCCCACCCCGCTCTCGCCGGTGAGGAAGACCGCCCCGGTGTGCCCGGGAGCCACGTCGTCGAAGAGCGCCGACCGGAGCGCCGAGGTGGTGTCGGCACGGCCGACGAGCGGCGCGGTGTCCACATCGCTGGCCATGGAACGCAGCCTAGTCACAGATTCCCGCACCGTTCTACGGGCTCAAGGCCCTAGTGGTACTCCTCGCGTCGACATTGCGACTAAAGGTTGCGGGTGGTCGACATACGTCGTCCTACCGATCCCCCGACGTACCGGTGGTGCAAGTCTCCAAAGGTCGTCAGGCACCGGACCGGGGGAAAGGGTGGGTGCGATGCCAGTGACCACGACCGTAGGAAGTCGGGAAACCGTCACGCGCTGGCCGGTACCGGAGGAGAGGCGGACCGTCAGCGTGCTCTTCGTCGACATCGTCGGCTCGACCGGGCTGGTCGAGCGGCTCGACCCGGAGGACGTCCGGGCGCTGCAACGCGGGTACTTCGGCACGGTGGCGGGGGTGCTGCGCCGGTGGGGCGGCGTGGTGGAGAAGTACATCGGCGACGCGGTGATGGCGCTGTTCGGGGCGCACGGCTCCGATGGCTTCGACGCGTACCGGGCGGTGCGGGCCGGGCTGGAGATCCAGGAGGCGCTGGACCGGCGCGCCGCGGCCGGGCCTCGGCTGCGGGTCCGGGTCGGGGTGGCCACCGGGGAGGTGCTGGTGGACCTGGCCGCCACCCGCGACGGCGGGCACGGGACCGCCAGCGGCGCGGTGATCACCACCGCCGCCCGGTTGCAGGAGTACGCCCCACCGGGCGGGGTGGTGGTCTGCGCGGCAACCCGGCGGGCGGTTGCCGGCCTGCTCGAACTGCGCCCGCTCGCGGCGCTGACGGTGGCCGGCAAGCCGCAGCCACTGGACGTCTGGCGGGTGACCGGGCTGGGCCGGCCCGGTCCGACCGGCCACCAGGGCCCGCTGGTCGGCCGGCGGCGGGAGCTGGCCACCGCGGCCGACGAGATCGCCCGCGCGATGCGGGAGCGCCGGCCCCGCTGGGTCTCCCTGGTCGGTCCACCGGGCAGCGGGCGCAGTCGGCTGCTGCACGAGCTGATCCGCGCGGTGTCGACAGTGGATGAGGTACCGGTCCGCTGGTGCGTGGCGCACTGCCCGCCCTATCCCGGGGGCGACCTGGCGCCGCTGGCCGACATGGTCCGCGCCTTCGCCGGGGTCCGCGACCCGGACCCGGCCGCGACCGTACGCCGACGGCTGGCCACCGCGCTGGACGGGCTGCTGCCGCCGGCCCGGCGGGGCGCGGCTGCGCACGCTCTGGCCGACTTCGTGGCGGCGCCGCAGGACGCCGGCGCCGCGGCCCGCGGGGCCGAGGTGTGGCGGGAGGTCCTCCTCGACCTGGCCGCCCGCGGCCCGGTCGTGGTGGCCCTGGACGACCTGGACCGGGCCGCCCCGCCGCTGAACCGGTTCCTGCACCGGCTCTTCGCCGCCGCGACCGAGCGGGCGCTGCCCCTCGCGGTGCTGGGCACCCACGGGCCGGGCTGGGCCGACCTGCTGCCCGGCGCCGCCGACCGGCGGCGCCGGGTGCCGCTGGCGCCACTGGGCGCGGTGGAGACGGGGCGGCTGCTGCGCCACCTGCTCGGCCGGGCCGGTCGACCGGCCGCGCTGGCTCGCACGCTGGTGCCGCTGGTCGCCGGCAACCCGGCCGCCGCCGAGGCGTACGTGCGGGCGTCGGACGCCGCCCCGGCCGGGGCGGTGCCCGACGCGGTACGCCGGGTGGTCGACGCCCGGTTGGACCGGCTCGACGGCGAGCAGCGGGCCGTGCTCATGGCGGGCGCGGCGTACCCGACGGACGTCGCCGCCGAGACGGTCGAGCGACTCCTCGCTTGGCCGGCGGGGCGGGCCGAGCCCGTGCTGCGGGCACTGGTCGGGGCCGGCGTGCTGCGCCGGACCCGCGGTGACCGGTACGCGGTGGCCGAGCCGACGGTGGCCCGGGTGGCCCGGCACCGGCTGCCCCGCACGCTGCGGGCGGAGTTCGCCCGCCGGGCCCGGCCCGTCGCGAGCCACCCGAGCGGCCCGGGGGCGCGCCCGGACGGCGGCCCCGGCACCGCACACCCGGCCGCCGCGGGTACGCCGGTCGCCGTGGCCCCGGTCCGGTCCGGCCGGCCGGCCGGCGGCGCGCCGGTCCACCCCGACCGGCCAGCGGCGATCGCCCCGCGCCAACGGGTTGGTGACCCGGGCACGGTCGACGCCGGGGCGGGCAGGAACCCACCCCCGTGCCGCCCGGTCATTGGCCGACCGGTCCGGTCCCCCCTGATCGACGACCGCGGTCGCACCCCGGGGCGGTCCGGCCCGGCGGTGGCGCAGCCCGCACCGAACCGGGCGCTGTGGCCCGTCAAGATCACCGGTCACCCGCCGGCCGGCCCGGGCCGTCCCGTCGCGGCGCTGCCCACCTCCGACGCCGGGCCGCAGGCCGGACGCCGGACCACCGGAACACCGGCCGTCGGACCGCCGACGCGACGGGACCGCCGACCGGGCCGCACGGCGCCGATCCGGCCGGCCCCGGTCCCGGGGACCCGATTAGACCGGGCGGGCGACGCCGGGACAGCGGCGCTCGTGGCCGCCTGACCGGCGCCGTGGCCGGAGTGGGCACGGGGCCGCTCCGGCCACGGCGTCGCCCCGCCCGGGCGGGGTCAGCAGCCGGCCAGGAAGGCCAGCGTCCGGTCCCAGGTCAGCGTGGCGGCCCCCGGGTCGTGGCCGGTACGGCCGGCCGCAGCCCGTGGACCGAATGCAGCAGCAGGCTGTGCGTCATCACCCCGTCCTGTCCCAGCCGCCCGCGCCCCCGTCATGCCCCCGTCCCCGGCCGGTCCGGCAGACGCTACATTCAACACCGTCTGGACGGACGGAGGGGTCGACTGTGGACGGAACCGAGACCGGCGAGGTGCGGCAGGTGCCCCGCGATCTGCGCACCGACGTGCCGCATCCGGCACGGATCTACGACTACGTGCTGGGTGGGAAGGACAACTTCGCCGCCGACCGCACGGTGGCCGAGCAGGGCCTGCGAATCAACCCGCAGATCCGGGTCACCGCCCGGACGAACCGGGCCTTCATGGCGCGGGTCGTCCGGCACCTGGCCGCCGAGTCCGGTGTCCGCCAGTTCCTGGACATCGGCACCGGACTGCCGACGGCGCCGAACGTGCACCAGGTCGCTCAGGCGGTCACCCCGGACGCCCGGATCGTCTACGTCGACAACGACCCCATCGTGCTGGCCCACGCCCGGGCGCTGCTGACCAGCAGCCCCGAGGGATGCACCGAGTACGTCGACGCCGACGTCCGCGACATCGACCGGATCCTCACCTCACCCCGACTACGCGCCACCCTCGACCTGGACCAACCGGTGGCGCTGCTGCTGATCGCCCTGCTGCATCTCATCCCGGACGAGGACGAGCCCCAGCGGATGCTTTCCCGGCTGGTCGAGGCCCTTCCGTCCGGCAGCTACGTCGCCCTGACCCACCTGACCGCGGACTTCGCACCCGAGCGGATGGAGGCCTCCGCCGCGCACCTGCGCGACAGCGGCGTCACCATGCAGATGCGCACGAAGGCTCAGGTGGAGGGCTTCTTCACGGGCCTGGACCTGGTGGCGCCCGGCGTACGACCCGCGGCGCGCTGGCGGCCGGATCCGAGCGAACCACCGGTCGCCGACGACGAGGCGTCCATCTACGCGGGCGTGGCCCGCAAGCCGTGACCGGCAGCCCGCCGACGTCCGGCCCGGGGCTCTGACCCCGGCCCTAATCGCGGGCGATGGTGCGGCTGCGGCCCCGGAACTCGGCGACCACCTCGTCGTCCCGCCACACGGTGACGTCGTAGATGCCGCTGCGGCCGTAGCGGACCCGCTCGGCGGCCCGGGCCTCCAGCAGGTCGCCCTCGCGGACCGGACGCAGGAAGCTGATCTCACCGCCGGCGGCCACGGTGGCCGGCCCGTGGCTGTTGCAGGCCAGCGCGAACGCCGTGTCGGCGAGCAGGAACACGAATCCGCCGTGGCCGATGGCGTGGCCGTTCAGCATGGTCGGGGTGACCCGCATCCGGGCCACCGCCGCGCCGTCGCCGGCCGAGACCAGCTCGATGCCCAGCCCCTTGGAGGCCACGTCGGCGTCGAACATGTCGTGGGCCGCGGTGCGGCCGTCGAGCTCCCCCACCTCAGTGCTCCCGCCGCTGGTCCACGATCCGGCGCATCTTGCCCATCGACCGTTCCACCCCGTCCGGTTCGATGACCTGCACCGCCACGCTGACCCCGATGGTGTTCTTGACCTGCTGCACGAGTGCCGCCCCGGCCCGCTCCGCCTCGTCCTCGGCGACGCCGACCCGTCGTTCCACCTTGACGGTGAGGGTGTCCATCCGGCCCTGCCGGTCCAGGACGCACTGAAAGTGCGGCGACAGCGCCGGGGTACGCAGGATCAGCTCCTCGATCTGGGTGGGGAAGACGTTCACCCCGCGCACGATCATCATGTCGTCGGTCCGGCCGGTGATCTTCTCGATCCGCCGCATGGTCCGGGCGGTGCCGGGCAGCAACCGGGTCAGGTCGCGGGTGCGGTAACGGACCACCGGCATCGCCTCCTTGGTGAGCGAGGTGAGCACCAGCTCGCCCCGCTCGCCGTCGGGCAGCACCGCGCCGGTCACCGGGTCGATGATCTCCGGGTAGAAGTGGTCCTCCCACAGGTGCAGGCCGTCCTTGGTCTCCACGCACTCGACCGCCACCCCGGGCCCCATCACCTCCGACAGCCCGTAGATGTCCACCGCGTGCATGTCCAGGCGCTGCTCCATCTCGCGGCGCATGTCCTCGGTCCACGGCTCCGCGCCGAAGATGCCCACCTGCAGGGAGGTGGCCTTGGGGTCGATGCCCTGGCGTTCCAGCTCGTCGACGATGGCCAGCATGTAGCTGGGCGTGACCATGATGATCTCCGGCTGGAAGTCGCGGATCAGCATGGCCTGCCGCTCGGTCATGCCGCCGGAGACCGGGATGACGGTGCAGCCCAGCTCCTCCGCGCCGTAGTGCGCGCCGAGGCCGCCGGTGAACAGCCCGTAGCCGTAGGCGACGTGCACCCGGTCGCCGCGACGCCCGCCGGCGGCCCGGATCGAGCGGGCCATCAGCCGCGCCCAGGTGTCCAGGTCGTTGCGGGTGTAGCCGACCACGGTCGGCCGGCCGGTGGTGCCGGACGAGGCGTGCAGGCGGGCGACCCGCTCCCGGGGTACCGCGAACATGCCGAACGGGTAGTTCTCCCGCAGCTCGGCCTTGCCGGTGAACGGGAACCGGGCCAGGTCGGCCAGCTCGCGCAGGTCGTCGGGGTGCACGTCGGCCGCCTCGAACGCGCGGCGGTAGTGCGGCACGTTGTCGTACGCGTGCCGCAGAGACCAGCGCAGCCGCTCCAGTTGCCGGGCCCGCAGCTCGTCGACGCCGACCCGCTCAACGGGTTCCAGCTCCTCCGGACGAGGGGTGCGGTCCTGCACGGTTGCCTCCTGCGCGACGGTCCCCGACGCCGCCTCGCGCCGGGCGATGCCGCACACCGTACGCCCGTACCGCCCCGTCGTGCCAGGTCAGCGGGGAGCGCAGCGCTGGACGTCGATGGCTGCCCGTCCGGGCGGGCCGGGCGGCCGTGCGCGAACCCGGGGACCATGGCCCCCGGCGAACGGGAACGACCCTCCCCGTCACGCCGCCGCTGGGTGACGCGCCGGGCGGGCCCGTCCCCGTCGGGGTTATCCTCGGCGGAGACCGGCGGTGGGGCCCGCCGTCCCGGGCGTTCCGGGAGAACCGCGCTACGTCGCCAACGGTCCCTGCCAGTGATGCCCTGGCTGGTGGGGAGGCACCGTGACACGGCCCGACGAGTTCCGCGTCGATCCCGACGTCGACCTGCACGTATCCGCCGACCGCGGGGAGCTGGCCGCCCACCCGGCGGCGGTGCTCGGCGCCATCGCCGCCGGCGGCGGGCTCGGCGCGCTGTCCCGGGCCGGCGTCCAGACCCTGTTCCCGCACCCACCCGCCGGTTTCCCGTGGGCCACCTTCGGCGTCAACCTCGCCGGCTGCCTGCTGATCGGCGTGCTGATGGCGGTGATCACCGCGCGCCCGGCCGGCCCGCTGGTCCGGCCCTTCCTCGGCGTCGGCGTGCTCGGCGGCTTCACCACCTTCTCCGCGTACGCGGTCGACGTGCAGCGGACGGTGGCGGAGGGGGCCCCGGGGACGGCGCTGGCGTACCTGGCGGCCACCGTGATCGGGGCGTTGCTGGCGGTCTGGACCGGGGATGCGGTGGCCGGCCGGCTGCTGGCCCGGGCCGCCGTCGGGGAGGCGCGGTGACCGTCCTGCTGATCGTGATCGGGGCCGCGCTCGGCGCCCCGCTGCGCTACCTGACCGACCGGGCGGTCCAGGCCCGGCACGACTCGCCCTTCCCGTGGGGCACGCTGACCGTCAACGTGATCGGCTCGCTGCTGCTCGGCGCGCTGGCCGCGGCTCCCGGTTCGCCGACGGTGACCGCGCTGGTCGGCACCGGGTTCTGCGGCGCGCTGACCACCTGGTCCACGCTCAGCTACGAGACGCTGCGGCTGAGCCGGGAGGGCGTCCGGTTCCACGCCCTGGCCAACGTGTCCGCCAGCGTGGTCGCGGGGCTCGGTGCGGCCTCCCTGGGGTACGCGCTGGCCCGTGCGCTCACCGGCTGACCGCCCCGGCGCTCACCCCGGCGCGTAGCCGGTCTCCTTGGCCAGCAGCGCGGCCCGCTCGTCGAGACGGGCCGCCTCCGCCGCATCCCCGGCCGCCGCGGCAACCCGGGCGAGCACCCGCGCCGCCCGCAGCTCGATCGGCCGGTAGCCGGCCCGTACCGCCAGCTCGACGGCGGCGAGCCCGGGCTCCCGGGCGGCCTCGGGCGCCCCGGCGGCCAGCTCGGCGGCGGCGAGGCCGGCCAACGACGTCGCCTCGCACCAGCAGAACCGGGTCCCCCGGGCCAGTTCGAGGGCCCGCCGGTGTTCCGCCGCAGCGTCGGCGGGTCGGTCCAGCGCCAGCAGCACCCGGCCGAGCGCGTCCCGCGCCCACGCCTCGGTGCCGGTGTCGCCGATCTCCCGGGTCAGCGCCACCGCCCGCTCGGCGTCCGGCCGGGCCGGCTCCGCCCGGCCGGTCGCGCACCAGAGCACCGCCCGACCGGCCAGGGCCGTCGCCTCGCCGTACCGGTAGCCGAGGTCCCGGTTGGCGGCCAGGCCGCGCGCGTACAGCTCCTCGGCGGCGCGGTGGTCGCCGAGGTCCCGGCGCACGCTCGCCAGGTCGACCAGCAGCACGGCCACGTTGTACCGCGCCCCGGCCTGCTCGCCCCGGTCGTGCGCCGCCTGGAAGTGCTCCTCCGCCTCCGCCAGCGCGCCCAGCTGCCAGTACGCGAAGCCGAGGTTGGCCAGCGACATCGCCTCCCCGCCGCCGCTGCCCAGCTGCCGGTTGAGCACCAGTGAGCGGTGCGCGCAGTCGATCGCCGCCTGCGGGTCACCGAGTCGCTGGTGCACCGCGCTGAGGTTGTTCAGCATCCCGGCGTACCCCTCCGGCCAGTCGTCGGCGACGGCGATGCGCAGGCCGTCGCGCAGGTGCCGGCGGGCCTGCTCGTACCGGCCGCTGGTGACGTGGACCAGGGCGCTGCTCAGGTGCATGGCGGCCTGGGCCCGCAGGTCGCCCTCGGCCCGGGCGGCGTCCAACGCGACCGTCGCCGCCGCCAGCCACTCCGCGCGCCGGCCCCGCTGGTGGAACCAGGCCCGCAGCGCGTCGGCGAGGTGCCAGGCGTAGCGGCGGGGACCCTGCCGGGCCGTCTGCTCGACCGCCGCGGTGAGGTTCGCCCACTCGGCGTCCAGCCAGGCCAGGGCCGTCTCCGGGGTGCCGAACGGGTCCGCCGGAGCCGGGCGGGGCAGCCGGGCGAAGTGCGGGATGAGGCGGCGGCCGGCCGCGTCCGCGGTCTCCAGGTAGTGGTCGAGCAGGCGCTGCCGGGCCCGGTCCCGCTGCGCGGCGTCCTCCTCCCCGGCGACCCGGTCCACCGCGTACCGGCGCAGCAGGTCGTGGAAGCGGTACCGGCCGCCGGGGTGCCGTTCCACCAGGTGCGCCGCGGCGAGGGCGCGCAGCAGCCGCTCGGCGATGGCCGGTGACGCCCCGGCCAGGGCACCCGCCGCACCGGCGGCGAAGCTCGACCCGGGCACCAGCCCGAGGCGGCGGAACATCCGCCGTTGCTCCCCGGACAACGCCCGGTACGACAGCGCGAACGCCTTGGTCACCGCTCCCTCGTCGGCCCCGTCGACGGTGAGCCCGGCCAGCGGGTCGCCCTCGGCGAGTTCCCGGGCCAGCCCGGCGATCTCCGGCTCCCCCGCCACCTGCAGGTTGGCTGCGGCGATCCGCAACGCCAGCGGGAGGTGCCCGCAGAGTTGGGCCAGCCGGGCCGCCGCGACCGCCTCGGCCCGGACGGTCCGGTCGCCGAGCAGGGTGGCCAGCAGGCACGCCGAGTCGGCCGGGGTGAGCACGTCCAGCGGGAGCGGCCGGGCACCCGCCCGGGCCACCAGGTCGCCGAGGCGGTGCCGGCTGGTGACCAGCACGGTGCCGGTGGACGGGATCAGCGGCAGCACCTGGCCGGCGTCGCGGGCGTTGTCCAGCACCAGCAGCACGTCCCGGCCGGCCAGCCGGGAGCGGAACAGCGCCGCACGCGCGTCCGGCCCGTCGGGTACGACCCGTGGGTCGACGCCGAGGCCACCGAGGAGCTGGGCGAGCGCGGCGTCGGGCGGGACCGGCTCCCGTTCGTCGAAGCCGCGCAGATCGAGGAAGAGCTGGCCGTCGGGGAAGGCGTCACGGACCCGGTGCGCCCAGTGCACCGCCAACGCGGTCTTGCCCACCCCGGCGGTGCCGCTGACCACCCAGATCCGGATGCCGGTGGACGGCTCGTCCAGGGTGGCGTCCAGCCGGGCCAGATCGGCGGCGCGGCCGGTGAAGCCGGGCACGTCGTGGGGCAGTTGGGCGGGGCGGACCGGGGCCGGCCGGCCGGGGTCGTCGGCCGGCTCCAGCGTCGGGTCGGCCCGGAGGATGAGCTGTTCCAGGCGGCGCAGCTCGGGCGCCGGGTCGAGGCCGAGCTCGTCGGCGAGCCGGGCGCGGACTTGGCGGTAGGTGGCCAGGGCCTGGTCGGCGCGGCCCTCCCGGTACAGGGCGAGCATCAGCTGCCCGGCCAGCCGGTGCCGGCCCGGGTGCCGGGCGACCTGGTCGGTATGCTCGCCGACCACCTGCCGGGCGCGCCCCAGCCGCAGCAGCGCGTCCGCCCGGTCCTCCACCGCCGCCCACCGGGCCTCGCGCAGTCCGGCGCAGAGCCGGTGCCGGACGTCCTCCTCGGCCACGTCGGCGAGCGGCTCCCCCCGCCACAGCCCGAGCGCCCGGTCGAGCAGCCCGACCGCGGCCTCGTCGCCGGCGTTGCGCGCCTGCGCGGTGAGCGCGGTGAACCGGTGCGCGTCCACCGTGTCGGGGTCGACCCGCAGGAGGTAGCCGGTGCCCCGCCCGGCGAGCTCCACCGGCGCGTCGAGCCGGCGGAAGGTGGCCCGCAGCCGGGAGACCAGCGCCTGGAGGGTGCCCCGGGCGCTGCGCGGCGGCGACTGGCCCCAGACCAGGTCGACCAGCCGGTCCACCGGCACCACCCGGTCCGGCTCCAGCAGCAGCGCCGCGAGGACCAGACGGGGCTGCCGCCCGCCCACGTCCACGCGGGCGCCGTCGCACCACACCTCCACCGCGCCCAGGACCCGGAACTCCATCGACGCACCTCCTCCCCCGACTGCCGGAGTATGCCGGTCCGCTGTGGACCGGCTGCAAGCCGGTTGCAAGGTGGCTGCATCGGCGGGAGTGGATCCTCGTGCCGTCCCGTCGGGCGGTCGCCCCCCGTCCGTCCGACGGGGCACGGCGACGGCCCACCGGGCCGTGTCGGTTGACCTCGGATTGGGGGAACGACGAGTGAACAGATTCAGACGCTCCGGCCCGCGCCGGTGGGGTCTGGCCGCGGCGGGCCTGCTGATGGCCGCCGGGCTGGTGGCCACGGTGGCCGTCGGGCGCACCGACAGCGGGGTGCGCCTCGACGCGCGTCCCGAGTCGCTGGCGTTCGGCAAGGAGGTCTACCACTTCGACACCGTCGCGCAGATGACCGCGACGTCCCACCTGGTGGTGTACGGCACGGTGACCGCGGCGGAGCCCGGCCGGGTCGCCAGCGTCGACGAGGACCCGGCAGCGGTCGGTGGGGACGTCCAGCTGCGCACGGTGACGATCGACGTGTGGGACGTCCTGCACAACCCGAAGAGCATGCTGGTGCCGCCGACGATCACCCTGGAGGAGGAGGGCTGGGACGAGCAGGGGCGCGGCTACATCGCCAACAACGTGGTGTGGAGCGAGGTCGGCGACACCGGCTACTTCTTCCTGCGGCGCAGCTACGGCGTCAGCGACCCGTACACCTTCCAACTGGCCAGTTCGGACGGCCGGGCGCTGGTTGCCGACGGCGCGCTGGAGCCGAGCAACCCGGAGAACGAGCTGGCCGCGTCGATCAGTGGGATGACGGCCGGCCTGCTCGACCAGGCGGTCGTCTCGGCCAGCGCCGCGGTGGCCGCCGGCACGCTGACCGCGTCCGCCCCGACGGCGGACCAGCCGGTGATCGAGGAGAGTGGGGAATGAAGCGTACGGCGATGGTCCTGGGCACCACGCTGACGGCCGTGCTGGCGTTCGCGCCGCCAGCCCTGGCCAGCCACGGCGGGAAGGCCAACAGCGGCAAGCCCGACAACACCAGCCAGGACGTGGAGTCGAACTCGCTGACCACCAACGGCAAGGCGGCGGTCTCCCAGGGGCGGGCGCAGCTCGACCGCTCCGACATCACCACCTCGGTCGGCGGCTCGGACATCCACGTCTACGACAAGTCGTACGCCGCGTCCTGGTACGGCAGCACCCACTGCACGGACACCAACTGGTGGAACGGCCGCTGCGACCACTACTCCGTCCGGTTCAACACCCGGACCATGAGCGGCCACAGCCTGTCGCACTGGCAGAGCCTGGGCTGCCACGAGTTCGGGCACACCGGCTCGCTGGGGCACCGCTACCACAGCACCGACAGCAACGACAACTCGTGCATGCGCGAGGAGATCTGGCCGAAGTACTTCGACACCCACGACGTCGCCGCGATCAACGACAATGTCTGACCGTCGCCTGCTCGCCGGTGGGGTCATCGCCGGGCTGGTCGCCGCCGCGCTCGGCGGGTGGTGGCTGTCCCGGCCGGACCTGCCGGCGGACTGGTCGGGCAAGGACCGGTTCTGCGCCGAGGCGCAGACCTTCACGCTGACCAACCAGGCGCGGGTGACCGGCGACGAGCGGGCGGCCGCGCTCCGGGCGATGATCCGCTCGGCGCCGGACGACCTGGTCCCGGACCTGCAACGGCTGGTCGGTTCGATGGCCGAGCCGCACGAGGACGGGCACGACCACGGCGACGGGCACGACCACGATCCGGGCGCGACCACACCGGACTCGCCGGAGGCGGTGCGGGCCAGCGGAGAACGGGCGGGTGAGTTCATCGAACGCACCTGCGGGGTGAACCTGCCCGACATCCGCACCTGACCGTCGGCGACGGCGGGTGGGCGGTTGTGCGGCCGCCCACCCGCCCCCGGGGTTGGGGGGGGGGGGGGGGGGGGGGGGGGGGGGGGGGGGGAACAGG
>NZ_JBJZOG010000035.1:0-64784 GCF_047200535.1 Micromonospora mangrovicola
CCGGGGCACCTTGTAGCCGGCGAGGTGCTGCCGGCAGGAGGAGCGGACCGATTCCGGGTCGGCGCCCACGCCCGGATCGAGAACCACGACGGCGATCACATCCTCGCCGCCGGAAGCGGCGGGCAGGCCGACGGCGGCGGCGTCGAGGACCCCGGGGATGCGGCGCAGCGCCTCCTCCACCTCGGACGGGTAGACGTTGAACCCGCCGGTGATGATCAGCTCCTTGATCCGGTCCACCACGGTCACGAAGCCGTCGGAGTCCATCGTGACGATGTCGCCGGTGCGCAGCCAGCCGCCGGGGAGCAGCATCTTCGCCGTCTCCTCCGGTCGGTTCCAGTAGCCGCTGAACACCTGCGGGCCGCGGACCAGCAGCTCGCCGGCCTCGCCGGGGGCGCGGTCGCGGGTGGGGTCCTCCGGGTCGACGATGCGTACCTCCGTGGACGGGAACGGCACCCCGACGGTGCCGGGCCGGCGGGTCGGGGCGACCGGGTTGCCCAGGGTGATCGGGGAGGTCTCGGTCATGCCGTACCCCTCGACGAGCAGGCCACCGGTCACCGACTCCCACAGCTCCACGGTGGCCGGCGGCAACGCCATCGCGCCGGAGATGGCGTACCGGACGGAGGTGAGGTCTACGCCGCGTTCCCGGGCGGCGGTGGCCAGTCGCTGGTAGATCGGCGGTACTGCCGGCAGGAAGGTCGGCGGGCGGCGGCGGACCGCGTCGAGCACCTGGTCGAGGTCGAACCGGGGGAGCAGCACCAGGGTGGCCCCGATGCTCACCGAGAAGGTCAGGCACAGCGTCAGCCCGTACGCGTGGAACAGCGGCAGCACGCCGTACACGGTCTCCTCGCCGTCGCGCAGGCCGGGCACCCAGGCGCGGCCCTGCGCGGCGTTGGCCCGGAGGTTGCGGTGGGTGAGCACGGCGCCCTTCGGGACGCCGGTGGTGCCGCCGGTGTACTGCAGCAGCGCCACGTCGTCGACGACGGGGGCGGGGTGGTCGGCGGGCAGCGGAGGTGCGGCGGCGACCAGCGCCGACCAGGACCGCGCGCCCGGCGCCGTCGCGGTCATCGCGGCGCGGGCGGCCCGCACCTTGGGCAGCGGCAGTCGCAACGCCCAGCGCTTGAGCCGGGGCAGCGCCCCGGTCAGGTCGACCGCGACCACGGTCTCGACCGCGCCGCGGCCGGCGACCAGCGGCGCCACCTTGTCCCAGGCCACCGCCACGCGGGCGCCGTGGTCGGTGAGCTGCTGCGCCAGTTCCTCGGCGGTGTAGAGCGGGTTGTGCTCGACGACCACCGCGCCGAGGCGCAGCACCGCGTAGAAGGCGACCACGTGTTGCGGGCAGTTGGGCAGCACCAGCGCCACCCGGTCGCCGCGCCCGACTCCGAGCCGGCGCAGCCCCTCGGCGGCCCGGGACACCTGGTCGGCCAGTTCGGCGTAGGTGGTGGTGGCCCCGAAGAAGTCCAGCGCCACCCGGGGGCCGAACCGGTGGGCGGCGTCGGTCAGCAGGTCCACCAGCGAGCCGGACGGCTCAGCGACGGTGGCCGGTACGCCGGGGGCGTAGCTGCGGGTCCAGGGCCGCTGCGCGGTCGCGTCCATCGCCGTCTCTCCTCGCTGCCGGATGACGGTCCTCAGCCTAACTTAACCAACCGGTAACCTACGCTCGCGTAAGTTGGCGACTTCGTCACACGATGCCGACGGATGCCGTGTCGAGAATGGGCCCCGGTCCCGGCCCGGGGCGTACCAGTTGCAGGCCGCGATCGCCGCGCTGCACGCCGAGGCCCCGTCCGCCGGGGAGACCGACTGGCCGCAGATCCTGGCCCTCTACGAGCTGCTGGAGCTGCTGGCGCCGAGCCCGGTGACCACGCTCGGCCGGGCCGTCGCGGTGGCGATGGTGCACGGCCCGGACGCACCACCAGTCTGCCTGAGCGGCGTTACCTGGAGAGCCGCGCCGCGCGCCTGGTCGACCCGCCGGCCGCTGTGGTCGTGCCGCGGGAGATACCCGGGTCAGCGGCGGCCGGCGGGCTGGTGCAATGCCCGGCGCGCCTTCACGAACACCAGCACGACGATGGCGATCAGCGCGATCCCGCCGATGATCAACAGCCAGCGGACCGCCTGGAGGAGCAGCCCGACCAGGATCAGCGCGCCGGCGATCAGGCCGACCACCCAGAGCAGCGCGCGCATCTCAGCCTCCCTGAGCACCGCGGATGAGCCCGCTTTCCCGTTCCGTACCGCCGCATGCCCGCCCGGGGCGGGTCAGTGTCGGGCCACGTAGACGGTGTTGGCCGCCTGACGGCCCTGCAACGGATTGGGGAAGCGGACGACGTGCGCCACCGAGGTCGGGAACACCTCGGTCAGCGTCCGCTGGAACTCCGGGTCGGGCGGGTCGTTCGACCAGAGCGCGAAGACCCCGTCCGGGTGCAGCAGGGCGGCGAGCCGGCGCAGCCCGTCGACGGTGTAGAAGTCGGCGTGGCTCGGGTGCAGCACCTGCCGCGGGGAGTGGTCCACGTCGAGCAGCACCGCGTGGAAGCGCCGGCCCGGCGACTCCGGGTCGAACCCGGCGCCGGTGGCCACCGCGGCGAAGAAGTCGGCCCGGACGAACCGGGCACGCGGGTCGGTGGCCAGCCCGGCGGCGAACGGGAGCAGGTCGCGGCGGTGCCAGTCGATCACGTCCTCGATCGCCTCCACCACCACCAGGGACCGCACCCGGGAATCCTCCAGCGCGGTGCGGGCGGTGTACCCGAGCCCGAGCCCGCCCACCACCACGTCCAGGGACTGCCCGTTCAGCGGCGCCAGCCCGAGCCGGGCGAGTTCGATCTCCGCGACGGGGAAGAGGCTGGACATCAGGAACTCGTCGTCGAGCTTCACCTCGTACACGTCGACGTCGAGCGACGGGTCGCGGCGCCGGCGCAGGCTGATCTCGCCGATCGGGGTCTCCCGCCAGGCCAGTTCCTCGAATCGCGCGCCCACGCGGTCGTCCTCTCCGCCCGTCCCGTGACGGCATGTTACCGGCCCGCCGTCCCGCCGTCGGGCAGGCGCGCTTTTCCGGCGCGGCCGGCATCGACCGGCCGGGGCCGGGTACGCCTACGGCGGCTCCAGCTCGGCGGGTCTACGGCGACCTGGGGCCGTACGCCGGTCGAGGCCGGAGGTGGAGGGAGCGGAGCGTGGCGGAGATGTTGGCCGGCCGGCTGCACATGGCCGAGCGGGCGCTGCGGGTGGAGTCGGTGCCGGTGCCCCAGCCAGGTCCGGGGCAGGTCAGGATCAGGGTGGCCGCGGCCGGGGTGTGCCTGTCGGACGTGCACCTGATCGACGGCACGCTGAGCCCGCTGCACCTGTCCGGTGACGTGGTGACCCTCGGCCACGAGGTGGCCGGGACGGTGGACGCGCTCGGCGACGGTGTGACGGGCTGGCAGCCCGGTCAGCGGGTGCTGCTGCAGGCGGGGGAGCGGGACCGGCGCGGCACCCTGCTCACCCGCGGCGTCGACTACGACGGCGGCTGGGCGGAGTACGCGCTGGCCCGCGAGGACACTCTCGTGCTGATCCCCGACGCCATGCCGTTCGAGCACGCCTGCATCGTTCCCGACGCGGTCTCCACCCCGTGGGCGGCGGTGACCGACACGGCGCGTACCCGACCTGCGGAGGCGGTCGGAGTCTGGGGTGTCGGCGGTCTGGGCGCGCACGCGGTGCAGCTGCTGCGGCTGGTCGGCGCGGCACCGATCATCGCGGTGGACCCGTTGCCGGCGGCCCGGGACCGGGCGCTGACCCTCGGCGCCGACCTGGCCCTGGACCCGAAGGACGGCGGATTCCGGGACGCCGTGCTGGAGTTCACCGTGGCCCGGGGGCTGGACATCGCGTTCGACTTCGCCGGCGTCACCCCGGCCCGAGAGCAGGCCATGACCGTGCTCGGCCCGCGGGGCCGGCTGGTCCTCGCCGGCATCGCCAACGAGCCGGTCACCATCCGGTCGGACAGCCGGTTCAACTACAGCCGCCAGGCGGTGCTCGGCCACTACGGCTCCGAGGCGGAACACGTCGACCAGTTGGTGGCGCTCGCCGCTCTGGGGCGGTTCGACCTGACCGCCTCGATCAGCGACGTGCTGCCGCTGGCCGACGCGGCCGAGGCGGTGCGCCGGGTCCACGACAAGCAGGGCGACCCGATCCGCCTGATCCTGCGCCCGTGAGCGGCCCGCACCCGATTGGCTCCGGTCGGGTGCGGAGCGGGCGGGTGTCAGTCGGCCGGCCGGCTGGCGACCACGACGGTGTCGAGGGCGTCGATGCTGCCGCCGTCGCTGGTGGGGACCGGGCGGTGGGCCGTCTCGGCGCGCTGGATGCGCAGCCCGGCGAGGCCGTCGACGACGGTCTCCGGGGTGAGCAGGACCGCGGGGTCCTGCGGACCACCGGTGCCGCCGGTGAGGTTGGCGAGGTCGTGGCCCACGACGACCAGGGTGCCGCCGGGGCGCAGCGCCCGCCGGGCCGAGTCGAGCACACCGGCCAGGTCGGCGGCGGGCAGGTGCAGGTAGCTGATCAGCACCAGGTCGTAGCTGCCGGGCACCGGTCGGTACGCGGTCACGTCCGCGACCCGCCACTCGATCGCCACCCCACGCTGGGCGGCCAGCTCGCGGCCCCGCTCGACGGCAACCGGGGCGAAGTCCACGGCGGTCACCCGCCAGCCCCGCTCGGCCAGCCAGACCGCGTTGCGCCCCTCACCGGCCGCCAGGTCGAGTGCCGTGCCGGGGGTCAGCCCGGCGACCGACTCGACCACGAAACGGTTGGCTTCGGCGCTCCACACCAGTCCCGGCGTGCTGGCGTACCTGGCGTCCCAGGCCTTGCTGTCCACGGTGTCTCCTCCTTCGGCGGCGCACCACCGCCCCCGTGACCGTACCCGCTGCGGCAAGGGCTCCCACGTGGGTCAGCCGGAGTGTCAGGCCGCCGGGGCGGTTGGTGGATGGCGGGTGCGGCTAGGGGCCCGCGGGCCCGACCGGGTGAACGGCGAGGGGCGCCCGGACCTGCCGGGCGCCCCTCGTGGCGGGGTGTCAGTGGCGGGACGAGGATCCCACCGGCGCCGGGGCGACCGGCTCGCGCCGCGCTGCCGGCTCCCGCCTGCCGCGCAGCACGGCCACCGCCACGGCGATCACGGCGGCGGCACCGACGCCGGCCCAGAGCAGCGGGTTGGTCCGCAGCCCATCGGGCAGCTGCTGGCCGAGGACGAAGACGCCCATCACCACCACGAACCAGCCGAACGCCTTGCGCAGGACGTCCGCCGGGATCTTCCCGGCGAGTCGACCGCCGAGGACGCTGCCGACGATGGCGGCGGCGGTGACGGCGGCGGCCAGGCCCCAGTTGATGTGTACGCTGGACAGGTAGCCGGCGAAACCGGCGAACGACTTCATCGCGATGACCACCAGCGAGGTGCCGACGGCCACCGGCATCGGCAGGCCACCGAGCAGGGCCAGCGCGGGCACCACCAGGAAGCCGCCACCGGCGCCGACCAGGCCGGTGACCAGGCCGACGACGATGCCGTCCAGGATCACCCGGAACACCGGCAGCTCGTGCGGCACGGGCTTGCCCTCCGCCGTGCGGCGGCCGCGGATCATCGCGATCGCGGTGGCCAGCATCATCACCCCGAAGCCGGTGAGCAGGACCGCGCCCGGAATGAACTCGGCCAGCCGGCCGCCGGCGTACGCGCCGGTCATGCCGGCGAGGCCGAAGATCAGGCCGGTGCGCCAGCGCACCCGCCCGGCACGGGCGTGCGGGAGCACGCCGACGGCGCTGGTGGCGCCGACGACGAGCAGGGAGGTCGCGATGGCCTCCTTGGCGGGCAGGCCGGCCACGTACACCAGCAGCGGCACGGCGAGGATCGACCCGCCGCCACCGAGCAGCCCGAGGCTGACGCCGATCAGGACGGCCAGCCCGACGGTCAGGATCAGGGTTGTGCTCATGCCCGCCCCCCGCGCAGTTGACCGACGATGGTGTCCAGGTCGCAGCTCGCGCCCCGGTTGTACGGCAGCTTGCTCAGCAGCATGCCCATCGCGCAGGTGTTGGTGAGGGCGGCGAAGGTGAGGCCGGCGCCGATGAAGCCGGCGACCCACTTCAGGCCCGGCACGAAGACCGAGCCCACCACGCTGGCCAGCACGATCGAGCCGGCGACCAGGCGGACCTGCCGCTCCAGGTCCCAGCGCGGCCGGCCCTGGTTGGTCGGGGCGTTGGCCGCCTGCCAGGCGAGCATGCCGCCGTCGAGGACCTTCAGGTTCGGCAGGCCGACGGTGGTGAGCGCCTGCTCGGCCTGGGTCGCACGGGCGCCGGAGCGGCAGATCAGCACCACGTCCTCGTCGAGGTGGTTGCGCAGCTCCTCGCGGTGCTCCTTGAGCAGGTCGAGCGGCACGTTGTAGGCGCCGGGAATGTGCGAGGTCTCGAACTCGCCAGGGGTGCGCACGTCGAGCAGCCGGGGGGACCGGCCGGAGTTGATCAGTTCCCGCAGGCTAGCGGCGTCCAGGGTGGCCGGGCGAGTGGTCTCCGAAGTGCTCATATCTCCTCGTTCTGGGACAAACCGCCAGGGCTGGCGGCAGGGTGGGCTGCCGGCCGGCGCCGGTGTCGGCGCCGGCCGGATCCGGTACGGGGTCAGGCCCGGTCGGCCATGGCGACGCCGGCCGCTTCGGCCTGGTCGAACTTGTCGTCGATGACGACGACCTCGCGACCGGCGTTGGCCAGCAGCGATGCGGCGGCGGTGGCGCGGTAGCCGGAGCCGCAGTGCACCCAGACCGCCCCAGCCGGCACGTCGGCGAGCCGCCGGGGCAGGTCGGGCAGCGGGATGTGCACGGCGCCCTCGACATGGCCGGCGCGCCACTCGTTGGTCATCCGTACGTCGAGCACGACGTCCGGGGCGGGCAGTCCGGCGGGGATGTTGCCCGCACGGGCCGCCACGAGGGCGGGGAAGTCGGTCATCCGCAGCTCCCGCAGCTGGTCGGGCGTGGCCGCCCACTGCTCGGCCGCGCCGGTGGCCCGTGCCGCCGGCCGGTCGATGCCGATCCGGACCAGCTCGCGCTGGGCCTCGGCGACCTGCTCGGGCGTCTCCGCGAGCAGGGTGATCGGGGCACCCCAGTCGATCAGCCAGCCGAGCCAGGTCGACATCGGGCCGTCCAGCCCGAGGCTGACCGTGCCGGCCAGGTGCGAGGTCGCGTACGCCTTGCGGTGCCGCAGGTCCACCACCCACTCGCCGGCGGCGATCCGGTCGCGGAGCTGGTCCGCGTCGGCCCGGGCGACCGGGGTGAGGTCGACCGGGGCGGGCCCGGCGTTGTTCGCCACGCCCATGTGTGCGTAGTACGCCGGGTAGGCGTCGAGGCCGGCGAGAGTCTCGGTGACGAACTGGTCGGCGGCGAGGCGGAGCACGGGGTTCGCCTGCTTCTCCCGCCCGATGGTCGAGTCCGGGGCGTCGGCCTGGCTGGCCGAGCAGAAGCTGCCGAAGCCGTGCGTCGGCCACACGTGCGCGCCGTCGGGCAGCAGGTCGGCCAGCCGCTTCGCCGAGGCGTGCTGGTGGTGGGCCAGCTCGTGGGCGTGCTCCTTGCCGAGCAGGTCGGTGCGCCCGGTGGTGCCGAACAGCAGCGAGCCGCCGGTGAAGACGCCCGCCGGCTGCCAACCCGCGTCGCCGGCCTCGTCGAGGATGTAGGACAGGTGGTGGAAGGTGTGACCCGGGGTGGCGACCACCCGCAGGCGCAGGGCGTCGGAGACGCTCATCTCGTCGCCGTCGCTGACCGGCATCCGGTCGAAGCCGACGTTGTCCGCCGCGGCCACCAGGTACCGGGCGCCGGTGATCCGGGCGAGTTCCAGCCCGCCGGAGACGTAGTCGTTGTGGATGTGCGTCTCCACGACGTGGGTGATCCGCACCCCCTTGGCGCCGGCGAGGTACAGGATCCGGTCGATGTCACGCTGCGGGTCGACCACGATCGCCACCTGGCCGTCCGAGGCCAGGTAGCTGCGGTCACCGAGCGAGGACGTCGCGATGACGGACACGTCGACTGCCATGTGCCGTTCTCCTTCCATTCCCTACATACCCCCCGGGGTATGTGGGAGACAGATTGCGGCCCGGGTTTCGGGCGTGAACTACCCGCCCGTGCCGCGCTCATGCGGCACGGGCGGCAGATTCCTCGGTCAGGCCAGGGCGAGGAAGAGCTTCTCCAGCTCCTCCTCGGTCATCTCCGGTTCCTCGCCCCGGTCGCGGGTGGTGCCGCAGTGGCGCATCCCCGATGCGATGATCTTGAAGCCGGCCCGGTCGATGGCCTTCGAGACCGCGGCGAGTTGGGTGAGCGCCGATCGGCAGTCCTCGCCGTTCTCCATCATCTCGATGACGGCGTTGAGCTGACCCCGGGCCCGCTTGAGCCGGGTCAGCGCCTCGCTGGTCATGTCAGGTTGAAGCTTCACCGCGTTACCTCCCATGCTCAAGATACCCCAGGGGGTACGGGCCTCGCCACTGGATACCCCCACGGGTATCGTCAACGGCAAGGGTCGACGGGGAATTCCCACCATCCCAGAGAAGAGATCCCCGGCGACCGCCCTGCTCACCCTTCCGGGAGGTTCCATGGCTCCGGCACGGCATCACCAGGTGGTCATCGTCGGCGGCGGCACCGCCGGCATCAGCGTCGCGGCGCGGCTGCGCCGGGCGGGGATCCGCGACATCGCCCTGATCGAGCCCGCCGAGCAGCACTACTACCAGCCGCTCTGGACGCTCGTGGGCGGCGGTCAGGCCACTGCGGCGGAAACCGTACGTCCGGAACGAAAGCTCATCCCCAAGGGCGCCACCTGGATCCGGGACCGGGCGACCGGGGTCGACCCGGACAACCGGAACGTGACGCTCGCCGGCGGCGGGACGGTCGGTTACGACCAACTCGTCATGGCGCCCGGGCTCCAGCTCGACTTCGACGCGGTGCCCGGCCTGGCGGAGTCGGTGGGCACGCGCGGCGTGTCCAGCAACTACCGCTTCGACCTCGCCCCCCGCACCTGGGACTTCATCCGGGCCGTACGGGGCGGCACCGCGATCTTCACCATGCCGGCCGGCCCGATCAAGTGCGGTGGCGCGCCGCAGAAGATCGCCTACCTGGCGGCCGACTGGTGGCGCCGGCAGGGCGTGCTGAACGACGTGCGCGTCATTCTGGTGCTGCCCACCCCGACCATCTTCGGCCAGCCGGACTGGGCCAAGGTTCTCGATGGCGTGGCCGCGGGTTACGGCATCGAGGTGCGCTACGAGTCGCAGCTCGTCGAGGTCGACGGCGACAGCCGGCGCGCGGTCATCCTGGACAACGCCTCGGGCACCAAGGAGACGATCGACTACGAACTGCTGCACGCCGTACCGCCGCAGAGCGCGCCGGACTGGCTGAAGGGCAGCCCGCTGGCCGACCCGGCGAGCCCGTTCGGCTACCTGGCCGTCGACCGGTACACGCTCCAGAGCACCCGCTGGCCGGAGGTCTTCGCGCTCGGGGACGTGGCCAACCTGCCCACCTCGAAGACCGGCGCGGCCATCCGCAAGCAGGCGCCGGTGGTGGTGGCCAACCTGCTCGCGGCTCGCCGGGGTGAGTCGCTGCCGGGCCGGTACGACGGCTATACCTCCTGCCCGCTGGTCACCGCCCGCAACCGCATGCTGCTCGCCGAGTTCGACTACGAGCAGAAGCCCGCGCCGAGCTTCCCGTTCATCGACACGATGAAGCCGCGCTACGACATGTGGCTGCTCAAGCGCTACGGGCTGCCGGCCATGTACTGGCACGGGATGCTGCGCGGCCTGGCCTGAGGGCCACGTCACCGAATCGCCGGCGGCCGGCCGGCTCCGGCCGGCATCATCTGAACCGAGGGAGAGAACATGAGCTACGCGATGACCGTCCGCCTGCCCGCCGGGTTCGGCCCGACCGTCGAGCGGGTCCGGGCGGCGCTCAAGGAGCAGGGCTTCGGGGTGCTGACCGAGATCGACATGCGGTCGACGCTGCGCGAGAAGCTCGGGGTCGACCTGGCCGAGCACGTCATCCTGGGCGCCTGCAACCCGCCCCTGGCGCACCGCGCCCTGCAGGCGGATCCGGCCATCGGTCTGTTCCTGCCGTGCAACGTCGCGGTCCGGGCGGACGGGCCGGACACCACCGTGGTGGAGGCCATGGACCCCCAGGTCATGGTGCAGCTCAGCGCCGCGCCCGAGCTGCGGGCGGTCGCCGACGAGGCCGGCGCCCGGCTGCGGGCCGCGTTGGACGCCCTGTCGGACTGAACCCGGGCGGGGGTGCGGGCGCCGGCCCGCACCCCCGGATCGCCGGATCAGCGGCCGGCGGCGCTCCCGGCCAGCTTCGCCCGAACCTCGTCCATGTCGAGGTCGCGGACCGCCTGGATCACCTGCTCCAGCGCGGCGGCCGGCAGCGCGCCGGGCTGGGCGAAGACCAGGATGCCGTCCCGGAAGGCCATCAGCGTCGGGATGGACCGGATCTGGGCGGCCGCGGCGAGGCTCTGCTCCGCCTCGGTGTCGACCTTGCCGAACACGATGTCCGGGTGCTTCTCGCTGGCCTTCTCGAAGACCGGCGCAAAGCTGCGGCACGGGCCGCACCAGCTGGCCCAGAAGTCGACCAGGACGATCCCGTCCCGGCTGACGGTCTCCTCGAAGTCGGCCGCGGTCAGCGCCACGCTCGCCATGTCCCACCTCCGTGTCTCGACGGCGTTCTGCATCGGGGTCAACATACCCGTGGGGGTATTTGTTCCCGGGGCTCCGCCCGTACCGCCGGTCCCGGGTGGCCGGAATGTCGGGGTGGTCGAAACGGGTTAGGCTCGACGTACATACCCCGGGGGGTATCCCCGAGAGCGAGGAGGAAACATGCGAGAGGTCGATCTGGCGCACTTCGCCGCCGCGCACGGCGAGGGTGCCGTGGTGGTGGACGTCCGGGAGCCGTTCGAGTATGTCGAGGGCCACGTGCCCGGCGCTCGGTCGGTGCCGCTGGCCCAGTTGCCCACGGTGGTCGGGGACCTGCCCCGCAACCGCCCGGTCTACGTCATCTGCGCCAGCGGCAACCGGAGCCTGGCCGGCGCGCAGTTCCTGGCCCGGGCCGGCGTCGACGCCCGCTCGGTGGGCGGTGGCACCGGCGGGTGGGTCCGCAGCGGTCGCCCGGTCGTGACCGGGGTGGGCGCGTGAGGCTCGGCGCGGCGCTGAAGGGGCTCTTCGGCAGGCGTTACGCCTCGGTGGACCCCGAGCGGGCGGCTGCCCTGGTGGCCGCCGGAGGGGTGCTGCTGGATGTGCGGGAGCCGGCCGAATGGCGGGCCGGCCATGCACCGCGGGCACGGCACATCCCGCTGGGTCAGCTGGCGGACCGGCTCGGTGAGCTGCCGGCCGACCGGCCGATCGTGACCGTGTGCCGGTCCGGGGCGCGCTCGCGGCAGGCTGCCGCGCTGCTCGCCCGCGACCACCGTCAGGTCCACAACCTGGCCGGCGGCATGCGGGCCTGGGTGGACGCCGGCTTCGCCCTCCAGGCAAAGGGTGGCCGCCCGGGCCGCTTGAGCTGAGCCCGGGACCGGGCTGAGGGTCCCGGAAAGGCGGGACCTTCGGCCCGGAATATACCCCGGGGGGTATACGCTATCGTGAGTGCATCGCCAGTCATCACTGCGAAGGAGTTCGGCACGATGTTGTTCACCCAGTACTACCTGGACTGCCTGTCCCAGGCGTCGTACCTGATCGCCGACCGGACCACCGGCCGGGCGGTGCTCGTCGACCCGCGTCGGGACATCGACGAGTACCTGGCCGACGCGCGTGCCCACGGCCTGACCATCGAAGGGGTGATCAACACCCACTTCCACGCCGACTTCCTCGCCGGCCACCTGGAGGTGGCCGCGGCGACCGGCGCGTGGATCGGCTACGGGCAGCGGGCCGAGACCGAGTACCCGAGCCGCAAGCTCAGCGACGGGGAGCGGATCAGCCTCGGTGACGTGACCCTGGAGATCATGGAGACCCCCGGTCACACCCCGGAGTCCGTCAGCATCCTCGTGTACGAGCACGCCGACGACGCCGTGCCGTACGGGGTGCTGACCGGCGACGCACTGTTCATCGGCGACGTCGGCCGGCCCGACCTGCTCGCCTCGCTCGGCGTCACCGCCGACGAGCTGGGCCGGATGCTCTACGACAGCGTGCAGCGCAAGCTGATGGGCCTGCCCGACGAGGTCCGGGTCTTCCCGGCGCACGGCGCCGGTTCGGCCTGCGGCAAGAACCTCTCCACCGAGCGGCAGTCCACCATCGGCGAACAGCGCCGCACCAACTACGCCTGCGCGCCGATGAGTGAGGAGCAGTTCCTCGCCCTGGTCACCGGCGGCCAGCCGGCCGCGCCCGGCTACTTCGCGTTCGACGCGGTGCTCAACCGCAAGGCCCGCGAGCTGTTCGACCACAGCCGGGCCCCGCAACCGCTCGACGCCGCCGAGTTCAACCAGGCCCGCGCCGAGGGCGCGCTGGTGGTCGACGCCCGCGACCCGCAGGAGTTCGCCGCCGGTCACCTCCGTGGCGCCGTCAACGTCCCCGCCGACGGCCGGTTCGCCGAGACCGCCGGCAGCGTGGTCGCGCCGGACCGCTCGGTGCTCGTCGTCGCGCCGCAGGACCGCGAGGAGGAGATCGTCGTCCGCCTCGCCCGGATCGGGTTCGACCACGTCGTCGGATACCTGCGCGAGCCCGAGGGCGCGTTCCTCGAGATGGTCGCGGACATGACCCGGGCCAGCCGGGTCACCGCCACCGAACTGCGCGCCGCGCTCGACACGCCCGAGCCGCCGGTGGTGCTCGACGTCCGAAACGCGGGCGAGCGGGAGCAGGGCGCCGTCGACGGCTCGCTGCACATCCCCCTTGCCGAACTCACCCGTCGCCTCGACGAGGTGCCCGCCGACCGGCCGCTCGTCGTGCACTGCGCCGGCGGCTACCGTTCCTCCGTCGCGGCCAGCCTGCTGCGCAACGCCGGCCGGGCGGACGTCTCCGACCTGCTCGGCGGGTTCGGCGCCTGGCAGACGCTGCACGCGGCCGTCTGAGTCCTGAACCACGGGTGACCGGGGGCGTTGCCCCCGGTCACCCGTTTCATGCCGGAGAAAAGATGATCGCGAACGACGTCACGCCGCGCCTGGGCCTGCGTGCCAACGCCGCCCAGTTCCTGCTCCTCGTCGCCGTCAACGCCCTGGTCGGCGGGCTGCTCGGCACCGAGCGCACCGTGCTGCCGCTGCTCGGCGAACGGGAGTTCCATCTCACCGCGTACACCGCCGTCCTGACGTACATCCTCGCCTTCGGCGCCACCAAGGCGGTGACCAACTTCCTCGCCGGCGCGCTCTCCGACCGGTACGGCCGCAAACCGGTGCTGCTGGCCGGGTGGCTGGCCGCGATCCCTGTACCGCTGCTGCTGATCTGGGCTCCGAACTGGGGCTGGGTGGTCGCGGCCAACGTGCTGCTCGGGGTGAACCAGGGACTCGCCTGGTCGACCACCGTCATCATGAAGATCGACCTGGTCGGGCCCCATCGGCGCGGCCTCGCCATGGGGCTCAACGAGGCCGCCGGCTACCTGGCGGTGGCCGGCACCGCGCTGGCCAGTGGTGCCCTGGCCGCCCGGTACGGGCTGCGGCCGGCACCGTTCCTGCTCGGCGCGGCGTACGTCGCGCTGGCCCTCGGCCTGTCCGCCCTGCTGGTGCGGGAGACGCGGGACCATGCCCGGCACGAGGCGGCCGGCCACCCGGGTGGCGGACGGCCGGACGGCCTCGGCACCCGGCAGGTCGTCGGCCTGGTCAGCTGGCGGGAACCGGCGCTGGCCTCGGTCAGCCAGGCCGGCCTGGTGAACAACCTCAACGACGGACTGGCCTGGGGACTGTTCCCGGTGCTGTTCGCCGCCGCCGGCCTCTCCCTGCCCCGGATCGGGCTGCTGGCTGCCCTGTACCCCGCGGTATGGGGGTTCGGCCAGATCCTCACCGGGCCGCTCTCCGATCGGCTCGGCCGCAAACCGCTCATCGTCGGCGGCATGGTGACCCAGGCCGGCGCGCTCGGGCTGGTCGCCGCCGCCGACGGCTTCGGCCTCTGGGCGGCGGCCGCTGTCCTGCTCGGCGCCGGCACCGCCATGGTGTATCCCGCCCTGCTGGCGGCGGTGGGCGACGTGGCGCATCCGGCCTGGCGCGCCCGCGCGGTGGGTGTCTACCGGCTGTGGCGCGACGGCGGCTTCGCCGTGGGCGCGCTCTCCGCCGGCCTGTTGGCGGACCTGGTGGGCATCCGGGGCGCGACGTGGGCGGTGGCGGCGCTCACCGCCGCGTCGGGCCTGCTCGTCGCCGTCCGGATGTACGAGACCCACCGGCCTTGCGGCCCGGCCACCTGAGGACGACACGCAGGGTCCACAGGGGATCGACGGAGCGTCTATCCTGTGCGCCGACGACCCAGGCGGAAGGGGCCCGATGCCGTCGCGGCAGGACCAGCTCCACTCCTACCAGTTCACCGTCCAGCGGGCGGTCGCGGCGCTGGTGATGCGGGAGACCGACCCGGCGCAGTCACCGTTCCGCCGGCTGGCCGGCGCGGGCCTGGCCAGCGTCCTGGTCGCGGTGGTCGCGCTCGGCGGCGTCGCCCTGTACGGCCTCTTCGCCGGAGGCGGCAGTTCCTGGCGCGACCCGGGCGCGGTGATCGTGGAGAAGGAGTCCGGCGCGCGGTTCGTCTACCGGGAGGGGAAGTTACACCCGGTGCTCAACTACGCCTCCGCGCTGTTGATCATCGGGGCGGAGCGCCCGAAGACGGTTCTGGTCTCCCGCCGCTCGATCGACGGCGTGCCGCGCGGATTGCCGCTCGGCATCGCCGACGCGCCGGACTCGCTGCCCGCGCCGGGGCGGCTCGCCTCCGGTGCCTGGACGGTCTGCTCGACCGTCGCCACCGAGGCGGGACGGGCCGGGGCCCGCTCCGCGCTGCTGATCGGCCGGGAGGTCACCGGGGGCCGCCCGCTCGGCGACCAGGCGCTGCTGCTGCGCCACCCGGACGGCACCCTGCACCTGCTCTGGCACGACCGGCGCTACCTGCTCCGCGACACCGACCGGGTGCTGGCCGCGCTGGCCGCGACCCGGGAACGGGCCGTGCGGGTGGCACCCGCGCTGCTCAACACCGTGCCGGCCGGCGTCGACCTGACGCCGCCCGCGCTGCCCGCGATGGGACATCCCTCCGACCGGGTCGAGGGCGCCACCGTGGGCGACGTCTACCTGGTCCGCAACTCCGGCGGTGGCCGCCAGTACGCGGTCGCCGAGCGGAACGGCATCGCCGGCATCACCGAATTCCAGGCCGCCATGCTGCTCGCCCGCACCGGCCAGGGCGACCCGAAACCGATCACACTCGGCCGCTTCGCCGCCCTGCCCAAGCTCCCGGGGCAGGTGCCCGCCGGACCCACCGCGCCGCCGACCGTGCCACCCCGGCTGGCCGCCGCCGACGGTGGCGCGCTCTGCGCCCGGGTCGGCGACGACACCGGCGTACGCGACGTCCGGGTGGGCGTCACCCCGCCGGACCTCTCCGCCGCGGCGCGGACGGGCGCCGGCCAGGGCGGGCTCGCCGACCAGGTGATGGTCGAGCCGGGCCGGGGCGCGGTGGTCGAATCGGCGGCGGCGCCCGGGGCCACCGGCGGCGCGATCAGTGTCGTCACCGACCTGGGCCGGCGGTACGTGCTCTCCGGCGCGGAGGTGCTCGGCATGCTCGGCTACGCCGGCGTCCGGCCGGTCCGGTTGCCGGCGGGCCTGGTGAGTCTGGTCCCGGCCGGCAGCCCGCTCGACCCGGCGGCTGCCCGCGCCGTCGCCGCCCCGGCCTGACCGGCCGCCCGCCCCGGCCTGACCGGCGGGGCCGGGCCGGCCGCCCGCGCTGCCGCCACTCCCTGCAGCCGTGATCAACACCGGTTGCGGGATGTCGGGGTATCCGGTGGGTGGAGGCACCGCGACATGCGCCATCTGGAGTGGAGCAACCGTCGAGCCGCGTGGGGCGACCCGCCGGTCGGCGATCGGGCGGGCGCGGGGCGCGGGACCGGTCAGGCCGCCGGCTTGCGCAGCACGGTCACCGCCCAGTCGGCATCGTCGTGCCAGGGGCGCAGGTCCCAGGTGGCGAAGCGGTGCTCCACCCGTAGCCCCGCCGCCACCGCGTCGGCGTCGAGGTCGGTGACCGGATAGCTCCGCCGGGTGTCGAAGCCGACCACCACCAGGCCGTCCGGCCGGACGTGCGCGGCGATCCGGGCCAGCACGGTCCGCTCGGTGCCGGCGGCCACGAAGACCATCACGTTGCCGGCGACCACCGCCGCGTCGAACGGCTCCGGCTCGCCCTGCGCCGCCAGGTCCAGTTCGGCGAGGTCGGCGACCAGGAAACGCGGGCCGGGATGGTCGGCGCGGGCGGCCTCGACCAGCGCCGGATCGGCGTCCACGCCGACCACCGGGTGGCCGCGCGCGGCCAGCGCGGCGGCGACCCGCCCGGTGCCGCTGCCGGCGTCCAGGATCCGCGCGCCCGGCGGCACGAGCGCATCCACCAGCCGGGCCTCACCGGCGAGGTCCGCGCCCTCGGCGGCGAGCTGGCGGAACCGGTCGATGTACCACTGCGAGTGTCCCGGCTTGGTCTCGGTCACCCAGCGGGTCGGCTTGCCCATGGCGTCACCGTATCTGATCTTGCAGGGTCGGGCGCGGGGAACGGGCGGCTCAGGTGACGGCGAGGAAGGTGGCGGCGGCGAGCGGGACGCCCGCGAGCGTGCCGGCGACGACCTGCGTCCAGGTGTGGTCGCGCAGCTCGACCCGGGACCACGCGACCGCCGCGACCAGCACCCACCCGAGATGCAGCGCCGGACCGAAGAGCAGCACCAGGACGGTGGCGGTGGCGGCGGCGCAGGCGGCGTGGATGCTCAGCTTCCACCAGTGGTTCACCACGGTGCACGCCGCGCCCACCACGAAGATGACCAGGATCATCGCGAACAGCACGGCCGGGGCGCGCAGTGCGGCGAGCAGGGCCAGCCCCACGGCCACCGAGGCCAGGCCGGTCAGCAGCGGCCGGGCCCGTTGGGTCCGGTCGCCGACGTGCCGGTCGCTCAGCGTGCCCCGGCGTACGCCGTGGACCAGCACGGCGATCGGGATGACCGCGCAGAACAACAGCGCGGTGCCGCCCCAGAGCAGGAACTGGCGCAGGTCGTGGCTGACCCGGGCGGCGCCCAGCAGCGGCATCGTGGTGACCAGGACTCCCGGGGCGAGCACCTCGGTGAGCAGTCGGGCGAGTCGGGTGCTGACGGCGCGTTCCATGGTCGCTCGCACCGGGTCATCCTGCGGGGTGGCGTCGGTCATGGTCAACTGGGCTGGCCGTGTCGAACCGGCTAATGCCTGTCGATCGACCAGTCGAGCTACATATGCCGATGAGGGCCGCCCTGCTGCGTCGGCTCGCCCGCTGGTCAACGCGGCGCTCGGGGCGGCCGAGCACGCCCTGGCCCGATCGCCGGCGTTCAGCTGGACCGCCGCGCTGGTGCTAAACGCCCCGGCCGAAGGCTGAGCCGCCGGCGTCGCCCCAGGCCCGACGCCGGCGGTGCGGGGGCAGGCCGTCAGGCGATGCCGGCCGGGGTGGTCGCGCCGGCCCGGAACGCGGACATCGGCGCGTCGTCGATCGCGTACCCGAGCGCGTCGACCACCTCGACCACGCCGCTCACCTGGCGGGTCATCCGCAGCGCGAGGTGCACCGTCGACCAGCGGTCGAGCTGCCCGGTGAGGGTCACCACCCCGCCCGACACGGTCACGTCGACCACGCCGTCGGCAACGCCGAGAGTGTGGTGCAGCACCTCGTCGACCACGTCCCGCCGGATGTCGGCGTCGGGCCGCAGGTGCACCTTCAGCAGGTCGCCGCGGGTCACGATGCCGATCAGGCGACCGAGGTCGTCGATCACCGGCAGCCGCTTCACGTGCCGCTCGTCCATGAGCCGGGCCGCCTCGACCAGCGAGGCGTCCGGCTGCACGGTGACCGGGGGAGCGGTCATCAGGTCGGCGGCCAGGGTGGCGCCGGCCTTCGCCCGGGCCTCCCGCTGGTGCCGGCTCGGGAAGATCCGCCGTTCCTGCGGCTGTCCCAGCAGCTCGACCTTGTACAGCAGGTCCGCCTCGGAGACCACGCCGAGCACCCGCCGCGCGCCGTCCACCACCGGCACCGCAGTCACGTGCCGGTCGGTCAGCACGTCGACGATCTCCCGGTACGCCGCGCCCTCTCCCACCGCCGCCACGTCGGTGGTCATCACGTCCTGCACCTGCCACGTACGCATGGCTGCCTCCTCGCTTCCACCTTTGACGCTAGGGGCGGCGGGTGGCCGGGGGCAGGGGCGCAGGGACCGCCCGGGCGGGCCGGAAGTCCCGGTGCTCAGCCGGCCGGCGCGACCGCGACGTCCATCACCGGCGGCTGTGCCGGCACGGCGGCCGCGTCGGCGGGTGGGTCGGCCGTCAGCAGCTCGGTCGGCACCGGCTCGACCTCGACCCGGCAGTCGTGGAACGTCGGCCCGCCGCCCAGGTCGGTGTCGCGCACCGCGGTGACCGCGTTGACGGTCGCCCGCCCCGGGCTCAGCCGTGCCCAGTACGCCTTGTAGGTGAATGCCAGCCCGGGCCGGGTCGCGTCGTCCACGGCCACCGCCGCCAGGAACGCGCCCCGGTCGTTGCGCACCCGCACCGCGTCGCCGTCGGCGAGCCCGCGCGCCGCCGCGTCGTCCGGGTGCAGGTGCACCCGCGGCGGGCCGGCCCGCCTGCTGTGCCACGGCAGCGAGGCGAAGGTGGAGTTCATCAGGAACCGCCCGGCCGGCGCGAGCAGCACCAGCGGGAACCGGCGGGCCAGCGCCGCGTCGCCCGCCTCGGCCGGCGGGGTGAAGCCGGGCACGGGATCCACGCCGAGCCGGGCCAGGGCCGGGTCGTGCAGCCGGGCCCGGCCGTCGGGGGTGGGGAAGCCGCCCTCGGCGTACGGGGCCGCCCCGACCGCCACCCCGGTGGTCCGGGCGTACGTCCGCCGGCCCAGCTCCTCGAAGCTGACCGGGGAGTCCCGCAGCAGCTGCCGGGCCAGCTCCTCGTCGCTGTCGCGCAGCCGGGGGTGGTCGATCCCGAGCGCGGCGGCGATCCGGCGGAAGATCTCGGTGTTCGGCAGCGCCTCGCCGGGTGCCTCGGTGGCCGGCAGGTTCAGGGTCGTGTAGTGGTGCCCGTACGAGGTCTGCAGGTCGAGGTGCTCCGGCTGCATGGTGGCCGGCAGCACCACGTCGGCGTAGTCGCAGGTGTCGGTCCAGCGCTGCTCCAGCACCACGGTGTGCAGGTCGTCCCGGCGCAGGCCGGCGAGCAGCCGGTTCTGGTCGGGGAGGGTGGCCACCGGGTTGGCGTTGAACACCACCAGCGAGGTCACCGGCGGGTCGGCCTCCCCGGTGAGCGTCGCGGCCAGCCGGCTCATGTTCACCGAGCGGGCGGGCGGGGCGGGCATGCCGGCCGGCCGCACGACCGCGTCGAGCGGCACCTGGTGGTGCCCGCTGGTGGATACGAGCGCGCCGCCGCCCGGGTACCGGAAGTCGCCGGTGACCAGCGGCAGCGCGCAGATCGCCCGGATCGCCTGGCCGGCGCCGTGGTGCCGTTGCAGGCCCAGCCCGACCCGGACCGCGGTGGGCCGGGTGGCGGCGATCCGTTCGGCGAGCCGCCGGACCACCTCGACCGGGAGGCCGCACTCGGCGGCGGCCCGCTCCACCGGCCATTCGGCGAGCCGGGCCGCCAGCTCCGGCCAGCCGACGGTGTGCGCGGCCAGCCACGCCTCGTCCGCCGCGCCGGCGTCCAGGACGCCGCGCATCAGGCCCAGCGCCAGCGCCGCGTCGGTGCCGGGCAGCGGGGCGACGTGCTCGTCGCTGCGCGCCGCGGTGTCGGTGCGCAGCGGGTCGATCGTGACCAGGTACGCGCCACGCTCCCGGGCCTGCTGCACGAACGGCCACAGGTGCAGGTTGGTGGCGAGCGGGTTGCCGCCCCAGAGCACGATCAGCTTGGCGTCCACGATGGACTCCGGCTCGAAGCCGACGGAGCTGCCGTAGATCGAGCGCAGCGCGGCCCGTGCGGCCGCCGTGCAGATGGTGGTGTCGAGCCGGGACGCGCCCAGGTACGCGAAGAGCCGCGGCCCCATCGTCCAGCCCTGCACGTACCCCATGGTGCCGGCGAAGTAGTAGGGCAGCACGGCCTCCGGACCGTCCCGGTCGATGCTCGTGCGCAGCCCGGCGGCGACCCGGTCGAGCGCCTCGTCCCAGCTCGCCGGCCGGTAGGAGACCCGCCCGGCTCCCTTCGGCCCGGTCCGCACGTACGGGGTGGTCAGCCGGTCGGGGCCGTTGACCGCGTCGAGGTAGCGGTTGACCTTGCCGCAGAGCGCGCCCCGGGTGAACGGGTGGTCGCGGTCGCCGCGCAGCGCGACGGCCCGACCGTCCTCCACGGTGAGCTGCCAGACGCAGGTGTCCGGGCAGTCCAGCGGGCAGGCGCCGGGATGGGTGGTACGGGCCATGCGGCGAGCCTATCGAGCCGCCTGCGCGGTGTGGGGCGGCGGCGAGGGGCCGGCTCGGGCAGGATGGACCGCGGGACCGGACCTGGGGAGGGCACGATGACGGTCACCGCCGACGATCTGGATGCCGCGGCGTCGCGGGTGGCGGCGGCCCTGGGGCCGGTGACCGCCGCCGACTGGTCGCAGCGGGTCGGATCGTTGGAGTGGGACTGCCGGCACACCGCCGAGCACCTCGGCGACACTCTGCTGTCGTACGCGGCCCAGTTGGTGGCCCGCCCGGACGACCGGTACGTGTGCTTCGTCGCCGCCGCCGAGCCGGACGCCTCGGCGGCCCAGTTGCTGGAGTTCGCCGTCTGCGCGGCCCGGATGCTCGCCCTGGTGGCCCGCGGCACCCCGGCCGGGGTGCGGGCGTTCCATCCCACCGGCCGCGCCGATCCGGAGGGCTTCGTGGCCATGGGCTGCGTCGAGGTGCTCCTGCACGGGGAGGACATCGCAGCCGGCCTCGGCGTGGCCGTCGACCCGCCGCGTCCGGCCTGCGCGCGGGTCGTCGCCCGGCTCTTCCCGGATGTGGCCGCCGGCCTGGCCGACGTCGACCCGTGGGACGCGCTGCGCTGGTGCGCGGGCCGGATCGCGCTGCCCGGCCGGCCACCTCGGGGCCGCTGGCAGTGGCGGGGTGCTCCGATCGGGGGCTGACCGGCGCGGGCGCCGCCGCGCACCGGGAGAGTGCGGGGTGACCTACCGTGGGCTCCGGAGTCGAGACCGGGGGAGCGCGTGCGCGAGATTGACAAGGTTGCCTGGATCCGGATCGAGGACGGTCGGGTGCTGAGCACCCGGTCCCGGGGCAAGGAGGTCTGGTACCTGCCCGGTGGCAAGCGCGAGGCGGGTGAGACCGACCTGGAGACCCTGGTCCGGGAGATCGCCGAGGAACTGGCCGTCACGGTCGTGCCGGAGTCGGCGGTGCACGTCGGCACGTTCACCGCGCAGGCGCACGGCCACGCCACCGGGACGCTGGTCCGGATGACCTGTTACACCGCCGACCACCGGGGCACGCCACGGCCGGCGAGCGAGATCGAGGAAGTGGCCTGGCTCGGCTACGCCGATCGGCCCCGGGTCTCCCCGGTCGATCAGCTCATCTTCGACCATCTGCGGGCGGCCGGCGCGTTGCGCTGACGCCTCCGCCCGCGACCCGCACGAGGCGCGGACCGCCCGCCCGACGACCTCGGGTCGCGCCCGGCTGACCAGACACGCTGCTGCGACCACTGTTGGCCCTAAACGACGTCGGGACGCGTGCGGGTGTGGCGGAACCCGGACCGGGAGGAGCCGATCCGGGAGCGTCGGCCGACGTGGCGACGGACGGAGAGCGGGGCCGCGCGGTGTTCAGCCGGACAGCAGCCGGGCCAGGGCGCGTAGCGCGGTGCGGACGGTCTGCTCGTCGGCGCTGAGACTGACCCGCAGCCCGGGTGGCGCGCCGCGCCGGGCCGCGAACTCCTCCACCCCGGCCACCGCGACGCCCCGGCGCCGGGCCAGCGCGGTGACCGCCTCGGCGTCGTGGTCGAGTCGTACCCAGGCGAAGGGTGCCGCTCCGTCGGCGGCCACCCGGTCGCCGAGCAGGTCCCGGGCGAGCGCGGCCCGGCCGGCCAGCTCGGCGGCGCGGGCGGCGGCGAGCTGGCGGGCGGTCCCGTTCAGCACCAGCTGGGTGGCGACCTCGGCGACCAGCGGCGCGGGCGCCCAGGCCAGGGCGCGGGCGGCGGCGCGCAGCGGTTCGGCCAGCGCCGCCGGGGCGTACCAGTAGCCGATCCGCAGCCCGGGGGCGAGGGTCTTGGTGATGCCGGCGAGATGCACGGTGCGCGGATGCCAGGCGGCGACCGGTGGCGGCCGGTCCGGCCGCAGCGCGCCGAACGGGTCCTCCTCGACGACCGTGAGGTCGTGCGCGGCGGCGACGGCGGCGATCTCCCGACGGCGCTCCGCCGGCATGGTTACCCCGGTCGGGTTGTGCAGGGTGGGGTGCAGGTGCAGCGCCGCCACCCGCCGGCGTGCGCAGAGCCGGTCGATCGCGTCCGGGCGTGCCCCGGCCACGTCGCTGGGCACGGTGGCCAGTTCGACGCGGAGCAGCCGGGCGGCGGCGAGCAGCCCCGGGTTGGTCAGCTCGGTGGTCACCACCACCTGGCGGGGCTGGGCCACGGCGGCCAGGGCGGCGGCCAGGCCGTGCTGGCCGCCCGCGGTCACCTCCACGGTGTCCGGGGCGGGCTGCCAACCGGCGTGGGCCATCCACCGGGCACCGGCGATGCGGTGCCGCACCGCGTCGGCGTCCTCCGCGCCGACCGCGAGGGGGTCGGCGGCGATCCGGTGCAGGATCGGCGCGACGGCCCGGTGCACCGGGCCGTGCCCGGGCGGATGCACGGCGGCCACGTCCAGCACCGGCACGCCGGCGGCCGGCGGGGTGGGCGCGGGGGCGACGAAGGTGCCCCGGCCGACCTCGCCGCTGAGCAGGCCGCGTCGGGCCGCCACCTGGTAGGCGCGGCCGACGGTGGCGATGGTGACCCCGAGCCGGCGGGCCAGCTCCCGCTGCGGCGGCAGCCGGTCGCCGGGGGAGAGCCGGCCGGCCGCGATGTCGGCGCCGATCGCGTCGGCGAGCGCCAGGTAGCGGGGCCCGGCCCCGGGCAGGCCCACGGGCTCCCAGATTGTCACCGTGACAATCTAGCCGCCGGAGGGCGCGCCCGCCGCCGGATTGTCACCGTGACAATCTGGCCGGTCGGCTTCCCGGGTACGCGCCGGACGCTCTCCGCATGACCGTCACCTCCGCCGCCCTCTGGCGGCACGCCACCTTCCGCCGGCTCTGGTTCTCCGATGCGGTCAGCACCCTCGGCACCCACGTCACCACGGTGGCGCTGCCGCTGGCCGCGCTGACCGTGCTGGGCGCCGGGCCGACCGGGGTGGCCGCGCTGACCGCCGCGACCACCCTGCCGTACCTGCTGCTGGGTCTCCCCGCCGGGCCGATCGTGGACCGGCTTCCCCGCCGGGCCGTGCTCGTCGCCACCGACCTGCTCCGGGCTCTCCTGCTGGCCAGCGTGCCGCTCGCCTGGGCGGCCGGCGTGCTGAGCCTCGCCCAGCTCGTCGTGGTGGCGCTGCTTGCCGGCTGCGCCACCGTGCTGTTCGACGTCGCCTACTTCGCCGCCGTGCCGGCGGTGGTACCGGCCGCGCGGCTCGCCGACGCCAACGCCCGCCTCGAGGCGACCCGGGCGATCGGGCAGACCGCCGGGCCGGGCCTGGCCGGAGTGCTGGTCGGGACTCTCGGCGCGCCGGTCGCGCTGCTGGCCGACGTGGCCAGCTTCGTCGTTTCGGCCCTCTTCCTCGCCGGCACGCCCCGGCTGGCCCGGTCGGCCGTGCCGGGTGGGGCCGGGGTCTGGCAGGACGCCCTCGGCGGGATCCGCTTCGTGTTCCGCGACAAGGTCGTCCGGGCGCTGACCCTCTGCTCCGGCCTGACCAACCTCTGGCACGCCGGGTTCCTGGCCATGCTGCTGGTGTACGCGGTCCGCGAGCTGCGCCTGCCCGCCGCCACGGTCGGTCTGCTGGTCGCTGGCGCCAACGTCGGGTATCTGCTCGGCGCGGCGGTGGCCGGTCGGGCCCGGGTCCGCCTCGGCGTCGGGCGGGCGGTCACCGGGGCGGCGGTGCTCCAGGCCGGCGCGGCGCTGGTGCTGCTGCCGCATCCGCTCGGCATCGGCGCCGGGCTGGCGGTGAACGCCTTCGCCAGCGGGCTCTACAACGTCAACGCGGTCAGCCTCCGGCAGGCCGCCACACCGCCCGCTCTGCTGTCCCGGATGACCGCCACCAGCCGGTTCGTCATCTGGGGGGCGATGCCGCTCGGTGCGGCCCTCGGCGGCGCGCTGACCGGGCTGCTGGGTGCGCCGGCCTATCTCGCGCTGGCCGCGGCGGGGATGGCCGCGGCGGCGCTGGTCACCCGTTGCTCGCCGGTCTGGCGTACCCGGGACTTCCCGGCCCCGGCGGACCTCGCCGTCCCGGTGGCGGCCGCCGACGCGGTCCCGCTCGGCGCGTGACCGCCGTTTGCCGCCGTCGGCGGGGGGTAACCGGCGGCGGCTGACGGCGGCCCGGTGGGCGACAGGAGGCGGACGTGCGGTTTCCCCGATTCGTCGAGGCGGTGTCCCGCCGCTCCGAGTTGCCCACCGAGCAGGCCGCCACGATCTCCCGCGCGGTGTTGCAGACCCTCGCCGACCGGTTGACCGGCGGCGAGTCGGCCGACCTTGCGGCCCAGTTGCCCGACGAGCTGAGCGGCTACCTCACCGCACCGGCCGGCGGCGGCTGGGACGGGGGAGCGGTGACCTTCCTCGGGCGGGTGGCGGACCGGGCCGGGGTGGACCCGGCGGTCGCCGAGGTGGGCACCCGGGCGGTGCTGGAGACGCTGCGGGAAGCGGTCACCGTCGGCGAGTTCCGGGACCTGGTGGCGCAGTTGCCGAAGGGCTTCGACGCGATGGTCGACCCGATCCCCCGTCCGCCGTACGATCGGTGAGGAAGCTCCCCCGGGTCGGGGTTGAGCTGCGGCGGAGTCGCCGCGCGGACGAAGATTCCACCGTCCGGAAGTATTTTCACCGGAAAATAACTCGCGAGTAGGTCCGTACGTCGAAAATCGTCTTCGCGCTAGGGGGATGATCGGACGAAATCCGCCGTCCGACGTTCCAGGGGGTCGTCCCCTCTTCGGGCTGACCCCGATCGATTCCCTTCCCATCGAGAGATTGAGCTTTATTCTGCTTCCATTGTGAAGTCCTGGGGGGGATTCATGGTTACATCCGTCGATCGCTGCGCGCCTGTCGTCTGTGGAGAGACATCAGCTCTCTGACATGGCTAAACCGATGATCATCAATCGTTTCGGTGAGGTCGCAGATCGTCACGGTGATCGTCCGGCCCTACTCGGCGAGACCCACGAGGTCCGGTACGCCGAGCTGGCCGGCGCGGCCGGGGGGCACGCGGCCGCGTTCGTCGCCGCCGGCGCCCGACCCGGCGACCGGATCGCACTGCTCACCGCACACGGCACGCCGACCGTCGCGGCGCTCCTGGGCGCCCTCGCCGCCGGCTGCGCGTACGTGCCGCTCGACCCGGGCTTCCCGGTCGACCGGCTGCGCCACATGCTCGCCGCCGCCGGGGTCGACCTCGTCGCCTGCGCCGCCGAGCATCGTGAGCTGGCTCGCGAACTGGCCGGCGACCGGACCGTGGTGCCGCTGGACGACGTGCCGGCCGCCGCGCTGGCGCCGGCCCCGGTCGACCCCGACGCACTCGCCTACGTACTGTTCACCTCGGGCTCCACCGGCGTGCCCAAGGCGGTCGGGCAGACCCACCGCAATCTGGCGCACGTCGTCGACAACCAGATCGGCGCACTGGCCATCGGGCCGGCCGACCGGCTCAGCCTGCTCGCCTCGTTCAGCTTCGACGCCGCCATCCCCGACCTCTACCCGGCGCTGCTCACCGGCGCCACGGTGGTCCCGGTGGACCTGCGCCGGCACGGGCTCGCGTACGCCGTCGAACAGCTCGACCGGCACCGGGTGACCGTGCTGCACTGCACGCCCACGGTCTACCGCCACCTGCTCGACACCCTCGGCGAGCGGCGGCTCGACGCCGTCCGGGTGGTGCTGCTCGGCGGCGAGCAGGCCGGCTACGCCGACGCGGCCCGCGGCCGCGGCCGGTTCGCCCCCGACTGCGAGCTGGTCAACGGCTACGGCGCCACCGAGATGACCTTCGTCGCCCGGTACGCCCTGCCACTGTCCACCGTCGACGCGGCCGCCGTCGGCCCGCTGCCGATCGGCGCCGCGTTCCCCGGCTACGAGCTGCACCTCGCCCCGGACACCGCGGAGATCGTGGTCCGCAGCCCGCACCTCGCCCCCGGCTACCTCAACCAGGACAGCGACCGGTTCACCGTGGACGCCGACGGGGTGCGGGCGTACCGCACCGGCGACCTCGGCCGCCGGCTGCCCGGTGGCGACCTGGTCTGCCTCGGCCGGCTCGACCGGCAGGTCAAGGTGCGCGGTCACCGGGTCGAGCTGACCGAGATCGAGGCGCTGCTCGCCGCCCAGCCCGGCGTGGCCGGGGTGCGGGCCATCGCCCGCGACGGCGAGCTGCTCGCGTACGCCCGACCGACCGCCGGGACCCGGCCGGACGGGACGGCGCTGCGGACCGCCCTCGCCGCGACGCTGCCCGGGTACGCGCTGCCCCGTGCGGTGCTGGTGCTCGACGAGTTCCCGCTCACCGTCACCGGAAAGGTCGACGAGCGCGCGTTGCCCGCCCCGGCCGGGGAGGTACCCGCCGGCGCCGCCCCGGCCACCGCCACCGAGCGCGCCGTGCACGACATCTGGTGCGCGGTGCTCGGCCGGGCGGCGGTCGGCCGCACCGACAGCTTCTTCGACGTCGGCGGCCAGTCCCTGCTCCTCGGCCAGGTGCAGCAGCGGCTGGCCGAGCGGTTCGGGACCCGGCTGCCCCTGCTGCGCCTGTTCGACCACCCGACGGTGGCCGCCCAGGCGGCGCTGCTCGACGCCCCGGCCGAGGCGGTCCACGCGCCGGTGCTGCCCGCGCCGGCCGCGCCCGCCACCGCGGCCCGCGAGTACACCGGCGACGAGATCGCCGTGGTTGGACTGGCCGGGCGCTTCCCCGGTGCCCCGGACGTGGCCACCTACTGGTGGAACCTCTGCACCGGCGTCGACTCGATCCACGACCACACTGAAGCTGAGCTGGCCGCGCTCGGCATCGGGCCGGGGCTGCGCAACGATCCCCGGCACGTGCGGGCCCTCGGCCGGCTCGACGGGGCGGCCGACTTCGACGCCGAGTTCTTCTCCTTCCGCGCCGACGAGGCCGCCCGCACCGACCCGCAGCACCGGCTCTTCCTGGAGACCGCCTGGGAGGCGCTGGAGGACGCCGGGCACGACCCGGCCCGGTTCCCCGGCCTGATCGGCGTCTACTCGGCCACCTCAGCCAACCGCTACTTCCTCTTCCACCTGCTCGACAACCCGGCCGTGGTCGGCGACGTGGACCCGGACGACTGGGAGGCCCGGCTGGTCGGCCGGCAGTTCACCGACCACCTGCCCGGACAGGTCGCGTACCGGCTGGGGCTGACCGGGCCGGCCCTCGCGGTGCAGAGCGCCTGCTCCAGCTCGCTGGTCGCGGTCTGCCTCGCCGCGCAGAGCCTCGCCGACTACCAGTGCGACATCGCCCTGGCCGGCGGGGTCACCGTCACCTGGCCCCGGCACCGGCACACCCCCGGCGGGATGGCCTCCCCGGACGGCCGCTGCCGCGCCTTCGACGAGGCCGCCAACGGATCCGGCTTCGGCTCCGGAGCCGGGGTGGTCGCGCTGCGCCGGCTCGCCGACGCGCAGGCCGACGGCGACCGGATCTACGCCGTCCTGCCCGGCTGGGCGGTCACCAACGACGGCCCGGACCGGGCCGGATACGCCGTACCCGGCCCGGCCGGGCAGGCCGCCGCCGTGGCCAACGCCCTGGCCACCGCCGAGGTCGCCCCCGGCGAGGTCGGCTTCGTCGAGGGCCACGGCAGCGGCACGCCGCTCGGCGACGCCATCGAGGTGGCCGCGCTGCACGAGGTGTACGCCGGTGCCGCCCCCGCCGACTCCTGCGCGCTCGGCTCGGTGAAGACCAACATCGGCCACCTCGACGCCGCCGCCGGCATCGCCGGGCTGATCAAGGCGGTGCTCGCCGTCCGGCACGGCGTCATCCCGCCGAACCTGCACTTCACCCGCCCGCACCCGGAGATCGACCTGGCCGCCGGCCCGTTCTACGTGCCCACCAAGGCCCGGGACTGGCCGGAGGCGCCGCGCCGGGTGGCCGGGGTCAGCGCCTTCGGCCTCGGCGGCACCAACGCGCACGTGGTGGTGGAGCAGCCCCCGCCGCAGGAGCCGGCCGAAAAGCCGGGCGACGGGCCGTGGCTGCTGCCGGTGTCCGCGCGTACCCCGGCGGCGCTGCAGGCGGCGCTGACCCGGCTGCGGACCCACCTGGCCGGCGCCGCCCCGACGCTGCCGGAGGTGGCCGCCACCCTGGCGCTGGGCCGGCGGGCCTTCGCCCACCGGGCGGCCGTGGTCGCCACGGACCTGCCCGGCGCGCTCGCCGCCCTGAACGAGCTGCTCGACACCGACGCCCGGATCGCCGGGCCGGGCGGCGCGCTGCGCGAGCTGGCCGCCGACTGGGTGGGCGGGCGGGACATCGACTGGACCGCCCTGCACCCCGAGGGCACGGTCCGCCGCACCGGCCTGCCCACGTACCCATTCCAGCGCCAGCGGTACTGGATCGACCCCGTGCAGAAAGGCCCACGTTGAACTGGTTCGTCTCCGCCGGAAGCCGACCCCAGGCGCCGGTGAGGTTGTTCTGCCTGCCCTACGCCGGCGCCGGCGCGAGCGCCTTCCGGCGCTGGCAGGAGGGGATCGGCCCGAACGTCGAGGTGCTCCCGGTGCAGCTGCCCGGCCGGGAAAACCGGATCAGCGAGGACCCGCGCTTCGACGTCGCCGACGTCGCCGCCGCCATCGCCTCCCGCGCCGACCGCCCCTACGCGATCTACGGCCACTCGATGGGCGGCCGGGTAGGCTTCGAGGTGGTCCGAGAGCTGCGCCGCGCCGGCCGGCCGCTGCCGCTGCGGCTCTACGTGGGCGGCGTCCGCGCCCCGCACGTCACCGCGCCCAGCCTCTTCGACGGGCTGTCCCAGGTGGACGACGAGGAGCTGCTGCGCCGTCTCGGCGAGGGCGGCGGACTCCCCGCCGAGCTGCTCGACCACCCCGAGCTGGTGGAGCTGCTGCTGCCGCTGCTGCGGGCCGACTTCGGCCGGGTGGACAGCTACCGGTACCTGCCCGGCGAGCCGCTGCCGGTGCCGGTCGTCGCCTTCACCGGCGTGCACGACCGGGCGGTGACCTGCGCCCACAGCGCCGCCTGGGCGGAGCACACCGCCGCCGGCTTCGCCCTGCACGAGATCGACGGCGGACACTTCTTCCTGCACGACCAGCTCCCCGAGCTGCTGGCGGCGATCCGTACCGACCTGGCCGAGGCGCTCGCCGCCCAGCCCGCCCCCGGTTCGCCGGCCGCTCCCGGCGCCGTGCACCGGGTGCCGCTCGGCGACACCGGCTGGTCGGTGTGGCGGGACGCGATCCTGCGCGGCACCGGCTTCCCGGCCGACGGGCTGACCCTGTTCCGCGCGCCACGAGCCGCCGCCGCGGCCGACGAACTGCTCGCCACCGGCACCGGCGAGGACCGGTTCGGCAAGGAATTCGACGAGGCGGTCCGCACCGCCGCCCACCAGCTCAGCGAGCTGGCCGGCCAGCCGCTGCTGCGCGAGGCCGTGACCTGGCAGAACAGCGGTGCTCTCGCCGCGCTGGACGGTCTCGTCAAGGGCGGCGGCGACGCGGCCCGCAACGTCCGCCGCCGGGATCGCGAGCGCGCCCTGGTGAAGTACTGGCAGCGCTACGCCGGCAAGAACGAGACCGTGGGCTTCTTCGGCCCCAGCTGCTGGGTCACCGTCGACCCGGATCAGCCCGAGGTCGCCCGGATCAGTCACGGGCCGGGGTTGACCCGCCGCCGCTGGGTCTGGTTCGAGTCGTGGGCGCTCACCGCGTACGCCGACACGCTCGGCGCGGACCTGGCGGTGCGCCGCTGGTGGCCGCCGATGCTCTGCTCCCACCTGAGCCTGCGCGACCGCGCGGTGCTGCGGCCCGGCCGGCCGCCGGTGGCCCTGTCCCCGGTGGAGGCGGCGCTGCTCGCCACCGTGGACGGCAGCCGGTCCGCGTACGACCTGGTGACCGACCCGGCCGTCGGGCTACGCCGCCCCGAGGACGGCTACGCGCTGCTGGACCGGCTGGTGGCCCGGGAGCTGATCACCTGGGACGCGGCGCTGCCGATCAGCCCCGAGGCGGAGCAGGTGCTCACCGAGCGGATCGGGGCCATCGGCGACGAACCGGCGCGGGCGGCGGCGAGCGCCGGGTGGGACCGGCTGCGGGCCGCCCGGGACGCCGTCGCCGTCGCGGCCGGCGACCCGGACCGGCTGCGCGCCGCGCTCGACGCGCTCAACGCCACCTTCACCGAGCTGACCGGAGCCGCGCCGCGGCGGCGCGACGGCCAGATGTACGCCGGCCGGACGATCTGCTACGAGGACACCAGCCGGGACCTCGACGTGGTCTTCGGCGCGCCGCTGCTGGCGGAGCTCGCCGCTCCGCTCGACGTGCTGCTGCGCGCCGCCCGGTGGATGGTCGGGGCGCTGGCCGAGGCGTACGGGAAGGTGTTCCGGGAGCTCTACGACGAGCTGCGCGCCGAGGCCGTCGACGGGCGGGTCACCCTGTCCGACCTGTGGTTCCTGGTGCAGGGCCTGTTCTGGGGCACCGGCGAGCGGCCGGTCGACGCGGTGTCCGCCGAGTTCGCGGCGCGCTGGGCCGGGCTGTTCGGGCTGGACGCGCTCCCCGCCGGCAGCACCGAGGTGCGGGTGCGGGTCGCCGACCTGGCCGCCCGGATCGACGAGGTCTTCCCCGGCACCCGCCCGGACTGGTCCAACGCCCTGATGCACAGCCCCGACCTGCAGATCTGCGCGACCGGCGTGCACGCGCTGCGCCGCGGCGAGTACAGCGTCGTCCTCGGCGAGCTGCACGCCGCCTGGTCGTCCTTCGACTGCGCGGTCTTCACCCCGTCGCACCCGGACGTCGAGCGGCTGCGCACGGCGCTCGCAGCCGACCTCGGCGAGCGGCGGATCCGGCTGCTGTTCCCGACCGACTGGCCGCGCCGCACCAGCCGCACCGCCGAGACGCTGGCCGGCCCGACCGACCGGCACCTGGCGTTCCAGTCGGCGCCGGGCGGGGAACCGGCCCGGGTACTGCCCACCGTGGACCTCACCGTCACCGACTGCGACGGCCGGCTGGTCGCCACCGCCTCCGACGGCCAGCGCTGGCCGCTCACCGAGGTCTTCGCCGGGCTGCTCAGCGCGCACGCGGTGGACGGATTCAAGCTGGTCGCCGCCGCGCCGTACACGCCCCGGATCACCCTCGACAACCTGGTGGTGGCCCGGCAGACCTGGCGGACCACGGTGGGGGAGAGCGGACTGGCCACGGTCACCGGGGAACGGGCCCGGTTCCTCGCGGTCCGGGCCTGGCGTCGCCGGCTCGGCCTGCCCGAGCAGGTCTACGTCAAGCTCGGCACCGAGACCAAGCCCTGCTTCGTCGACCTGGGCAGCCCCGCCTTCACCAACATGTTCTGCGCCCTGGTCCGGGCCGCCCGGGTCGACGGCGGCGACGGCGTGTCGCTGGTGGTCAGCGAGATGCTGCCCACCCCGGAGCAGGCATGGGTGCCCGACGGCGACGGCAAGCGGTACTTCAGCGAGCTGCGCCTGCAGATCGTCGACGATCACCTGGAGGACCCCCGATGAGCCACCTGCTGCCGCTCGGCGACACCGGCTGGTCGGTGTGGCGGGACGTGGTGCTGCGCACCGCCGGCTTCCCCGCGACCGGGCTCGACCGGTTCGCCGCACCGGAGGTGGCGGCCGTCGCCGACGCCCTGCTGGCCGGCGACGACAGTCCCGAAGTGCTCGACAAGGCGCTGCGCGATGCGTTCGCCGAATCCTCGGCGGTGCTCGGGGAGATCGCCGCGGATCCGCTGTTCCGCGAGGCGGTCACCTGGCAGAACCCGGACATGCTGTTCGCGCTCGACGGTCTGCTGCGGACCGACCCCGCGGCGCGCAACACCCGCCGACGCAAGCGGGAGATCGCGGTGCTGCGCTACTGGCAACGCTACTGCGGCAAGGCGGAGACCATCGGCTTCTTCGGACCGGTCTGCTGGGGTGCCGTCGACCCGGCCGAACCGCGCACCCGGCTGGCCCCCGGGCCCGGCCTGGTCGATCGCCGGGAGGTGTTCTTCGAGGCGTGGGCGTTGATGGCGTACGCCGACCGGCTCGCCGACGACCCGGCCGTCCGCCAGTGGTGGGCCCCGACGCTGCCGCCCCACCTGAAGGTCGAGGGACGGCGGCTGTGCCGGACGCTGCACGCGCCGGTCGAGCTGTCCGCCGTGGAGGCCCTCCTGCTCGCCGGGTGCGACGGCCGGACGCCGGCGGTCGAGCTGGTGGAGCGGGTCCGCGCCGAGGGCGGCTTGCGGACCGCCGCCGACGGCCTGCTGCTGCTGGACCGGCTGGTCGAACGGGGCCAGCTCTCCTGGGACGCCGGCCTGCCGAACGATCCCCGGGCCGAGCAGGTCCTCGACCGGCGGATCGCCGCGATCGGCGACCCCGCGGTGCGGGCCCGGGTGGCCGCCGACTTCGACCGGCTCCGGGCGGCCCGGGACGAGGTGGCCGCGGCCGCCGGGAACCCGGACCGACTCGGGGCGGGCCTCGCCGCGCTGAACGCCGAGTTCACCGCCGTCACCGGCCGGCCGGCCACCCGCCACAGCGGACAGATGTACACCGGCCGCACCATCGTCTACGAGGAGACCGGGCGGGACCTTCAGTTCGCCCCCGGGGCGGCGATCCTCGACGCGCTGGCCGATCCCCTCGCGGTGGTGCTCCAGGCCGCCCGCTGGCTGACCGCGGAGGTCGGCGCCGGCTGCGAACGCATCCTCGACGAGCTGTACGCCGAGCTCGCCGCGGCCGGCCCGGTGCAGCTGGCCGATCTGTGGGTGCTGGCCCAGGGCCTCGTGCTGGCACCCGACGGCCCGGTCGCCACGGCCGGGGCCGCCTTCACCGCCCGGTGGTCCGAGCTGTTCGGGCTGCAGGACGTGTCGCCGGAGCAGTCCGAGGTGCGACTGGACAGCGCCGAGCTGGCCGAGCGGGTCCGGCTCGTGTTCCCCGCCGACCGGCCCGGCTGGCCCTCCGCCCGGATCCACAGCCCGGACGTGCAGATCAGCGCCGCCAGCGTCGAGGCGCTCAACCGGGATGAATTCCTACTGGTCCTCGGTGAGCTGCACCCGGCCACCGTGCCGTTCGACAGCGCGGTGCTCACCCCTTTCCACGCCGAGCCGGCGACGCTGCGCGCCGGCATCGACGCCGACCTCGGCCCGGCCCGGATCCGGCTGCTCTACCCGGCCGACTTCCCCCGGCAGACGACCCGGACCACCTGGCACTTCGCCGGCCCGCTGGACCGGCAGCTCGGCATCGACACCGCCCGGGGCGGCGACGTCGACCGGCTGGTCCCGGTGACCGGGGTACGCGTCGAGTCCGTGGCGGGCGAGCTGGCCGCGGTGCTGCCCGACGGTTCCCGCTGGCCCCTGATGGAGGTGTTCGCCCACCTGCTCGGCTCGCTGCTGCTGGACAGTTTCAAGCTGGTGGCGCCGGCCGCGGTGACCCCGCGCATCACCATCGACCGGCTCGTCGTCGCCCGCCGCACCTGGCGCACCACGTTGGGCGAGTCCGGCCTGGCCGGTCACGTCGGCGAGGCCGAGCGGTACCTCGCCGTCCGGCGCTTCCGGGCCCGGCTCGGCCTGCCCGAGCGGGCCTTCGTCAAGGTCGGCACCGAGGTCAAGCCCTGCTACGTCGATCTGACCGGTCCGCTGTACGCGCAGTCGCTGTGCGCGATGGTCGACGCCGCCGCCCGCTCCGGCCCGGACGTCTCCCTGGTGGTCAGCGAGCTGCTGCCCGTGCCGGACCGGGCGTGGGTGACCGACACCCGCGGCGAGCGCTACGTCAGCGAGCTCCGGTTGCAGGTCACCGATCCTGCCACCTTCCGGACCAGTGAGGAGTCCCGGTGACCACGAACCCGCCCAACTCGGCCCTGTACGGCACCACGCTGCCGTACCCGGAGGCGACGCTGGTCGAGCTGATCGTCGCTCAGGCCGCCCGCACCCCGGACGCGGTCGCGGTGCGCCAGTGGGACGACGTGCTCAGCTACCGGCAGCTCGTCGCGCGCGCCGCCGAGCTGGCGGCGGTCCTGCGCGCGCAGGGCGTCGGACCGGAGACCCGGGTCGGCGTCTGCGCGTCGCGCCGGCCGGAGCTGGTGGTGACGGTGCTGGGCGTGCTGATGGCCGGCGGCTGCTACGTACCGCTGGACGCCGGCGGGCCGCGGCACCGGCTGCGGGACATCGTCGCCGACGCCGGGGTCGGCCTGGTGGTCGGCGACCTGGCCGAGGCGGAGTTCGGGGCGCTGCCGGGCATGCGGACGATCGCACCCACGGTCGCTCCGCCCGCCGCGCCGGCTGACCTGCCGGCCTGCCCGGTGGCCCCGGACAACACCGCCTACGTGCTGTTCACCTCCGGCTCGACGGGCCGGCCGAAGGGCGTGCTCACCACGCACCGCAACCTGGTCCAGTTCGTCGTCGGCTGTGCCGCCGACACCGACGCCGACCGGCACGTCCGGGCGCTCTGCTACGCCTCGCTCGGCTTCGACGCGGTCGTCATCGGGCTCTTCGTGCCGCTGGTGGTCGGTGGCTCGGTGCAGCTCATCGGCGACGAGGACCGGGCCGATCCGGACCGGATCCGGCGGTTCGCCGTCGCCCACGAGGTCAACTGGGGGCACCTCACCGTGCCGGTGCTGGCCCTGCTCGACCCCGCCGACCTGCCCGGCTGGCGGTTGGTGATGTGCGGCGGCGAGGCCGTCCCGGCCGACCTCGCCCGGCGGTGGTCCCGGGACCGCCGGTTCGTCGACACCTACGGACCCACCGAGACGACCGTGACGGCGGTCGCCGCCGAGCTGACCGGTCCCCTGACGGATCCGGTGTCCATCGGGCTCCCGGTGCCCAACCACCGGGCCTACGTGGTCGACGCCGACCTGCGGCTGGTCGAACCCGGCGCGGCGGGTGAACTGCTGATCGGCGGCCCCGGCCTGGCCACCGGGTACCTCAACCGGCCCGGCCTGACCGCCGAGAAGTTCGTGCCGGATCCCTTCTCCGGCCAGCCCGGACAGCGCCTCTACCGCACCGGCGACCTGGTCCGGCAGGAGCCCGACCACACCCTCGTCTTCCTCGGGCGCGCCGACCGGCAGCTCAAGATCCAGGGGCAGCGGATCGAGCCGGGCGAGATCGAGGCGGTGCTGCGGGAGCATCCCGAGGTGGGCGGCGCGGCGGTCGAGGCGGTGCCCGGCCCAGGTCGCACCGAACTGGTCGCCTTCCTCACCCCGGCCGACGCACCCGACCTCGCCCGGCTCCGCGGTCATCTCGCGGACCGGCTCACCCCCGCCATGCGGCCGAGCCGGGTGCTCCACCTGGACCGGCTGCCGGTCAGCGCGGTGACCGGAAAGCTCGACCGGGCGGCGCTGCGCGCCCTGGCCGCGCCGTCCGCCGCCGCGGAGCTCACCGCCGACGACGACGGCGACAACGGCGACGACCCCCTCCGCCGGCCGCTGGCCGGGTTCTGGCGGCGACTGGTCGGCGTGCCGGCCCGCGCGGACAGCGACTTCCTCGCCGACGGCGGCAACTCGATCGCGGCAATGCGGCTGGTCGCCGCGATCCGCGACGAGTTGGGCCGGCGGGTCGAGGTGGCGGACGTCTTCGCCGCCCGCACCTTCGCCGAACTGGTGGACCGGACGAGCCGGGCCGACCGCCTCCCCGAGCGGGAGCTGACCACCGGGAACCCACCCACCCTCGCCCCGCCGCAGCGGCGGCTCTGGTTCGTCGACCAGATCGCCCGCTCCAGCGCGCCGTACAACATCGCGCTGGCCCACCGACTCCACGGCGAGCTGGACACCGGCGCCCTGGGCGCGGCGCTGCGGGCCGTGGCCGAGCGGCACGACGTGCTGCGCTGGCGCATCCCACAGAGCGGCGGCGTGCCGTACGCAGTCTGCGAGGAGCCCACCGACGTGGCCGTCCCGGTGGTGGACCTGACCGGCCGGGCCGACGCCGAGGCCGAGCTGGCCGGGATGCTGGCCGCCGGTGCCGCGCACGCCTTCGACCTGGCCACCGGCCCGCCCTGGCAGGTGACCGTGTACCGGCTCGGCCCGGGCGAGCACGTGCTGGCCGTCACCCTGCACCACGCTGTCTTCGACGGCTGGTCCGAGGCGGTCTTCGCCGCAGACCTCGCCGCCGCGTACGGCCGGGCGGTGGCCGGCGAACCGGCCGCGCTGTCCGAGCCGGCGGCCCGGTACGCCGACTACGCGATCTGGCGGGCCGAGCGGGACCGGCGGCGGGGCGCCGCGGACCTGGACTGGTGGACCGAGCACCTGCGCGGCGCGCCGACCGTGCTGGACCTGCCCCGGGACCGGCCCAGGCCGGCGGTGCAGACGTACACCGGCGCGGAGGCCGCGGCCACCCTGACCGAGGCCGCCGACCGGGCGGTCCGCGGCCTGGCCCACCGGCACCGCACCACCGTTGCCGCGGTGCTGCTGGCCGGCTTCGGGGAACTGCTCAGCCGGCTCACCGGTGGCGACGACCACGTCCTCGGCGCGGTCATGGCCGACCGGCGGCTGGCCGCCTTCGACGACGTCGTCGGCTTCTTCATCGACACCGTGCCGGTTCGGGTCCGCACGGGCGGAGCCAGCTTCGCCGACCTGGTCGACCGCTGCGCCGTCGAGCTGCACGAGGTGACCGAGCACCCGGGCGCGCCCCTGGAGCGGATCGTCGACGCGCTGGGCGTGGGCCGGGACACCTCCCGCGCCCCGATGGTGCAGGTGCTGTTCAACGTGCTGAACTTCGTTCAGCCCCGGCTGGCGCTCCCCGGACTGACCGGCGATCCGGTGCCGGTGCCCCGGCCCGGTTCGCCCTTCGACATCACCGTCTACGTGGTCGAACGGGCCGGTCGGCTCGGCGTCGAACTGGTCTACAACCCGGACCTGTTCGACGCCGACCGGATCGCGGGGCTGCTGACGGACTTCGTCGCCCTGGTCGGCGCGCTGGCCGAGGCGCCGGACGCGAAGACCGCCGAGATCGCCGCCGGGCTACCCCGACCCGCCGTACGGGCGGCTCGGCTCGGCGCGATGACCGTCGCCGCCGCCGAGGCGCCCCGGCCGGTGCCGCTGCCCGCCGGCCCGGACGCGCTCACCGACACCGAGGAACTGATCGCCGGCATCTGGCGGGACGTGCTCGGCCGGGAGCGGGTCGGGGCCACCGACAACTTCTTCGACATCGGCGGTCACTCGATGGCCCTGGCCACCGTGCACGCCCGGCTCACCGAGGCCACCGGCCGCTCGATCACCATGCTCGACCTGTTCCGTCACCCGACCGTACGGGCCCTCGCCGCCAGCCTCGACGGCGCGGCCGACCGACCGGAACTGGCCCGCGCCGCGCTGCGCGCCGCCGCCCGGCGCGGCCGGGCCCGCCGAACCCCGCCCCGACGACCCCAGCAACCGTGACGGGCATCCCTCTCCGCCGCACCGCCTGAGCTAAGGACAACCCCGATGCAGAACGACATCCCTGCCACTGATGATGGCGTCGAGCCGATCGCGATCGTCGGGCTCGCCGCCCGGGTGCCCGGCGCCGCCGACGTCACCGAGTTCTGGCGCAACCTGGTCGACGGCGTCGAGTCGTCCACCGAGCTGACCCGGGAAGAGCAGCTTGCCCGGGGTGCCCGCCCGGAGGAGGTGGACGACCCGAGCTGGGTCAACCGCGCCCCGCTGGTCGACGGCTACGACGAGTTCGACGCCGGCCTGTTCGGGATGACCGCGCGGGAGGCCGAGATGACCGACCCGCAGCACCGGCTCTTCCTGGAGACCTGCTACGTGGCGTTGCAGGACGCCGGCTACGACCCGGGCCGCTACGACGGCGCGGTCGGCGTGTACGCGGGCACCGGCGGCAACAGCTACCTGCACAAGTTCGTGCTGGCCAACAAGCGGTTCGGCGGCGGCCTGCACGGCGGCGTCTCCATCGCCACCAGCAACTCGCCGAACTACGTCGCCACCAACGTGTCGTACCGGCTGGACCTGCGCGGGCCGAGCCTGACCGTGCACACCGCCTGCTCCACCTCGCTGGTCGCGTTCCACCTGGCCTGCGAGGCGCTGCGCAACGGCGAGTGCGACATGGCCCTCGCGGGCGGCGTCAACATCGAGCTGCCGCACGTCGGCTACCTCGGGATGGACGGCTTCACCTCCCCGGACGGCCGGTGCCGCCCGTTCGACGCCGGAGCGAACGGCACGGTCTGGGGCAGCGGTGCCGGGGTGACGCTGCTCAAGCGGCTCTCCGACGCCATCGCCGACGGCGACACCGTCCGCGCGGTGGTGCTGGGCAACGCCATCAACAACGACGGCGCCGGCAAGGTCGGCTTCACCGCCCCCAGCATCGACGGGCAGATGGAAGCGGTCGCCCAGGCGGTCGGCATGGCCGGCATCGACGCGCGCACCATCAGCTACGTCGAGGCCCACGGCACCGGCACCGCGCTCGGTGACCCCATCGAGGTGGCCGCGCTCACCGCCGTGTACACCGCGAACACCGACGACCGGGGCTGGTGCGGGATCGGCTCGGTCAAGTCCAACATCGGCCACCTCAGCCAGCCCTCCGGCATCGTCAGCGTGATCAAGACGGTGCTGGCCATGGAGCACGGCCTCATCCCGCCGACCATCAACTACGAGGCGCCGAACCCGGCGATCGACTTCGCGGACACCCCGTTCTACGTGACGAACACGCTGACCAAGTGGGACACCGACGGCGGGCCGCGCCGGGCCGGGGTCAGCTCGTTCGGCATCGGCGGCACCAACGCCCACGTGGTGCTGCAGGAGGCGCCGGCGGCGTACCGGGGCGAGCGGCGGCTGCGCCCGGCGCACCTGCTCCAGGTGTCGGCGAAAACCCCGACCGCCCTGGACGCCGCCGTGCGGCGGCTCGCCGACCACCTGGAGGGCACCGCCGAGGGCGGCGCCGAACTGCTCGCCGACGTCGCGCACACGCTGCGGACCGGCCGCCAGGAGTACCCGCACCGCGCCGCCGCCGTCGCCACCGACCTGGCGACGGCGGCCGTCGCCCTGCGCGACGCCCGCAAGGGCCACCGCGGCGCCGCCGACGGCCCGGCCCCCCGGGTGGCCTTCCTGTTCTCCGGGCAGGGCTCCCAGTACGCCGGTATGGGCGCCCAGCTCTACGCCGAGGACCCGGGCTTCGCCGCCACCGTGGACGAGTGCGCCGAGCTGCTCCGCCCCGAGCTGGGGCTGGACATCCGCGACCTGATCCTCGGCCGCGACCCGGAGGCGGGGGAGCGGCTCACCGAGACCCGCTACACCCAGCCCGCCCTGTTCACCGTCGAGTACGCCCTCGCCGTCGCGTGGCAGCGCGCCGGGTTGACCCCGGCCGCGCTGATCGGCCACTCCATCGGCGAGTACGTCGCCGCCACCGTGGCCGGCGTGCTCAGCCTCCCGGACGCGCTGCGGGTGGTGGCGGCCCGGGGCCGGCTCATGCAGTCGCTGCCCGCCGGCTCGATGCTGGCCGTGTCGCTGGACGAGTCGGCGGTGGCCCAGCGGCTGCCGGAGGGACTCTCCGTGGCGACCGTCAACGGGCCCGGCACCTGCGTGGTGGCCGGCGAGACGGCCCTCGTCGAGGAGTTCGCCGCCACCCTCAAGGGCAAGTGCAAGAAGCTGCGCACCTCGCACGCGTTCCACTCGCCGATGATGGAACCGATCCTCGCCGAGTTCACCGCGTTGCTGGCCGCCGTGCCGCTGCGCCCGCCGACCGCGCCGTTCCTGTCCAACGTGACCGGCACCTGGATCACCGAGGCGCAGGCCACCGACCCGGCGTACTGGGCGGCGCACCTGCGCCAGCCGGTCCGCTTCGGCGCCTGCGTGGCCACCCTGCTCGCCGAGGGCACCTGGGCGCTGCTCGAGTGCGGCCCGGGGAAGCAGCTGGCCAACCTGGCCCGGATGCAGGTGGCCAAGGCGTCCGAAGCGCAGCGCAAGTTCACCCCGCTGGGCAGCCTGCCCGGGCCGGGCGACTCCACCGGCGACCTGGCCACCCTGCTCGGCAGTGCCGGGGCGCTCTGGTGCGCGGGCGTGCCGGTGCGTCCGGCCGTCGACCCGGACGCCCGCCGGGTGCCGCTGCCCGCGTACCCCTTCGAGCGCCGTCGCTACTGGGTGGAGCCGGACCCGGTGGAGCAGGGGGCGGCGGCCCCGGTGGAGACCGGGCCCCGACCGCTGCCGGAGTGGTTCGCGGTGCCGGTCTGGCGGCAGTCCGCCCCGGCGCGGACCTCTGCGCCGCTGGGCCGCTGCCTGGTGCTGGCCGACGGCCCGCGCGGGGAGGCGCTGGTCACGGCGCTGCGGGCCGCCGGCGACGACCCGGTCGAGGTCCGCGCCGGTGCCGCCTTCGCGGCCACCGCCACCGGCTTCCGGCTGCGCCCCGGCGTCCGGGAGGACCACGAGGCGCTGGTCGCCGCGCTCGGCGCCGACCTGCCGCGCCGGATCGTGCACGCGTACGCCCTCGACGGGGAGCCGGCCGGCACGGACATCGCCGCCGCCTGGGCCGCCCAGGACCGGGGCTTCTTCAGCGCGCTGCACCTGGTGCAGGCGCTCGCCGGGGCCGGCCTGACCGCCGACGAGCACGGCGTGCGCCTCGACCTCGTCACCGCCGGCGTGGGCGACGTCCGCGGCGACGACCTGGTCCGGCCGGAGCACGCCACGCTGGCCGGCCTGGCCCGGGTGCTGCCGGTCGAGCTGCCCGGCCTCACCGTCCGGCTGGTCGACGCGGACGCCGCCGCGCGCGGGGTCGCTGCGCTGCTGGCCGAGCTGCGCAGCCCGGCCGACCCGGAGCATCCGGAGGTGGCGCTGCGCCGCGATCGGCGCTGGGTGGGCGGCTACGAGCAGGTCACCGTGGACGCCGAGGACGGCCCTGGGGTGCTGCGCGAGGAGGGCCGGTACCTGATCACCGGCGGCCTCGGCGGCATCGGCGTCACCCTGGCCGAGGACTTCGCCCGCCGGGTACGCGCCAAGCTGGTGCTGCTGGCCCGCTCCGGCCTGCCCGAGCGGGACCACTGGGACGAGCACCTGGCGGTGCACGGCGGTGCGGACCGCGCCGGCCGGGCGATCGCGGCGATCCGCCGGATGGAGGCGGCCGGGGCCGAGGTGCTGGTGCTCGCGGCGGACGTCACCGACCCGGCCGAGCTGCGCCGGGTCCGCGAGGCCGCCGAGGCCCGCTTCGGCGGGCTGGACGGCATCGTGCACGCCGCCGGCCTGCCCGGCGGCGGCATGGCCGAGATCAAGGAGCGGGTCGAGGCGGAGCGGGTGCTCGCCCCGAAGCTGGCCGGCACCCTCGCCCTCGCCCAGGTCTTCGGCGACCTGCCGCTGGACTTCGTGGCGCTCTGCTCGTCGATCACCGCGGTGATCGGCGGGTTCGGCCAGGTCGACTACTGCGCGGCCAACAACTTCCTGGACGCCTGGGCGCGGGCCGGTGCCGGTTTCCGCGCGCCGGTGGTGTCGCAGAACTGGGGCGGCTGGGCCGAGGTCGGCATGGCCGTGGAGACGAACGCGCCGGCCGCCTTCCGGGCTGCCGGCCGGGACACCGTCACCAGCGCCGTCGACCACCCGGTGCTCACCACGAAGGTGGCCGGCCCGGACGGCACCGTGCTGCACGGCCTGGTCTCCGCCGACACCCACTGGCTGCTCGACGAGCACCGGATCGGCGGGGTGCCGGTGGTGCCCGGCACCGCCCACCTGGAGTCGGTGCGCGCCGCGGTGGCCGCCGCCGTGCCCGCCCCCGGGCCGGCCGCGGCGGTGGAGCTGCGGGACGTGGTCTTCCTCGAGCCGTTCTCGGTGCCGGACGGCACGGTCGCCCAGTACCGGGTCGAGCTGGCCCCCACCGAGGACGGCGTCGACTTCACCGTGGCCAGCCTTGCCGCCGGCCAGCTTCGTACCCACGTGCGGGGCGCCGCCGGGTGGACCGAGGAGCCGGCCCGAGCGGTGGGCATCCCCAGCGTGGTGGGCCGGCGGGTCGACGACGACGCCTCGTTCGGCCGGGGCCGCACCAGCATGCTCACCTTCGGCCCGCGCTGGGCCGGGCTCGCCGAACACCACCTCGGCGAGGGCGAGGAACTGGCCCGGGTCGCGGCCCCGGAGGCCGTGCTCGGTGACCTGCCCGCGTGGGGGCTGCACCCGGCGCTGCTGGACGTGGCCACCGCGTTCGGCCGGGGCCAGGGGTCCGGCACCTACCTGCCGCTGTCCTACGGCCGGATCGTGGTACGGGCGGCGCTGCCCGCGGTCTTCCACAGCCACCTGCGGCACCGGGCCAGTGCCACCGACGAGGTGGTCGCCGCCGACCTTTCCCTGGTGGACACCGAGGGCCGGGAACTCGTCGAGATCAGCGACTTCGTGCTGCGCCGGGTGGACCAGGGTGCGGTCACCGGCGGGCTCGCCGACACCCCGGCCGCCGACGCGGACGCCGCGCCGGCCCCGGTGACCGAGGACATCCGGCCGGTGGACGGGGCGGAGGCGTTCCGGCGCAGCCTCGGCGCCGGGCTCGGCGCCCAGGTGGTCATCACCACCCGCACCGTCGCCGACATCCGGCGCCGGGCCGCCCGGGTGACCACCGACAGCCTGGAGACGGAGACCGAGCCGACGGTCTCCGCGCCGGCCGCCACCGGCGGCGGCTCAGCCGCTCCCGCCACCGAACTGGAGAAGGTGATCGCCCAGGTCTGGCGGGACGGACTCGGCGTGGCCGACGTCGGCGTGGACGACGACTTCTTCGCCCTCGGCGGCAACTCGCTGGTGGCGGTGCAGCTCATCGCCGCGATGCGCAAGGCCACCGGGGTTCGGCTGCCGATGCGCAGCCTCTTCGAGACCCCCACCGTGGCCGGGCTGGCCGCCCGGATCGAGGAGCTGCGGGCCGACCAGCCCACCGACGAGGCGGCCGCACCGGCGGCGGTCCCGGCCATCCCGCGGCTGCCCCGCGCCTGACCGCGACAGACAGGAGAAACGCACCATGAGCGACACGATCGCCACGCTCCCGGTGGTCATCGAGAACGACGGCCGGGCACTGACCGACCTGATCGACGCCCGGCGCGCCGAGCTGCGTGCCGCCCTCGCCGAACACGGCGGGCTGCTCTTCCGCGGCTTCGACGTCGGCGGGGTGGACGGCTTCGACGCGGTGGTCCGCCACCTCTCCGGCGAACCGCTGACCTACACCGAGCGGTCCTCGCCCCGGCACTCCCTCAAGGGCCGGGTCTACACCTCGACCGACTACCCGCCGGACGAGGAGATCTTCCTGCACAACGAGAACTCGTACCAGGCGCGCTGGCCGCTGACCCTGTTCTTCTACTGCATCACCCCGCCGGAGACCCGGGGCGCCACCCCCCTCGCCGATGTGCGCCGGGTGTACGACGCCATCGACCCGGCGGTGCGCGAGGAGTTCATCCGGCGGCGCTGGATGCTGGTGCGCAACTTCCACGGCGACTTCGGCACCCGCTGGCAGGAGGTGTTCAACACCGAGAACCGGGCCGAGGTGGAGTCGTACGCGGCCGCGAACGGGATCACCGTGGAGTGGGTGGGCAAGGACGGCCTGCGCACCCGGGCGGTCCGGGACGTGGTCCACCACCGACCCGGCTCGGACACCCCGCGCTGGTTCAACCACGCCACGTTCTTCCACGTGACCACCCTGCCCAAGGACTACCAGGAGGGGTTGCTGGCCATGTTCGGCGCCGACGGGCTGCCGTCGAACACCTACTACGGCGACGGGGGCGAGATCCCCACCGACGTCATGGACCACCTGCGGGCGGCCTACCGGTCGGCCAGTGTCCGCTTCGACTACCACCGGGACGACGTGCTGGTCGTGGACAACATGACCGCCGCGCACGCCCGCGAGCCCTACACCGGCCCCCGCAAGATCGCCGTCGCGATGGCGGAACCGCACACCCCCGACACCTCTGGAGCGAACTGAGATGGCCGAGACCCGATTCCTGGTCGTGCGCAACGACGAGGAGCAGTACTCCATCTGGGCGGCCGACCGGGACCTCCCCGCCGGCTGGCACGACGCCGGTTTCGCCGGCAGCCGCGGGGAGTGCCTGGCCCACATCGACACCGTCTGGACGGACATGCGTCCCCGCTCGGTCCGTGAGGCGGCCCGGTGAGCGCGCGGAGTGCGGCGCGGCGCAGCCCCGCGGTCGCGAACGGGAAGGCACGACGATGAGCCAGGAGTGGAGCTTCCCGGTCTCCTTCGCCCAGGAACGGGTGTGGCTGGCCAACCAGCTCGACCCCGCGTCACCGGTGTTCAACATCTCCTGCATGTGGCTCTTCCCCGCCGGCATCGACGCGGCCGGCGCCACGGAGATCGTCAATCAGGTGGTGGCCCGGCACGAGTCGCTCCGGACCCACCTGCGGGTCGACGACGGCGCCGTGGTGCAGGTGGTGCAGGCCCACGTGCCGGTTCCGCTGCCCACCGAGGACCTGAGCCACCTGCCCGTGGCCGAGCGGCGCGAGCGGCTGAACGCCCTCCACGCGGAGCTGTCCCGCACCCCGATCCGGCTGGACGAGCCGCCGCCGTGGCGAGCCCGGTTGGTCCGGACCGACGACCGCTGGATCCTGCTGTTCGTGGTGCACCACGCCGTCTTCGACAGCGCCTCGGCGGTGCTGCTGAACAAGGAACTCGACGCGCTCGGCGAGGCCGCGCTGACCGGCGCCCCCGCCGCCCTGCCCGAGCTGCCCATCCAGTACGCCGACTACGCGGTCTGGCAGCGTGGCCAGCTCACCGGCGTGGAGCTGGACCGCCAGCTCGCCTTCTGGGTGGACCACCTGGCCGGCGCGCCGCCGGTGACCGGCCTGCCGCTGGACCGGCCCCGCCCGGCCCGGCTCGGCTTCGCCGGCGACGAGGTGCGCTTCGACCTGCCCGACGGGCTGCTCGACCGGGTCGGCCGCCTGGCGGCCGGGGCGGCGGCCACCCCGTACATGGTGCTGCTGGCCGGCTTCGCGGCGCTGCTGTCCCGGATCTCCGGCGACACCGACGTGGTGGCCGGGGTGTCCACCGCGGGCCGGGACAGCGCGGAGCTGACCTCCCTGATCGGCATGTTCGTCAACCCGGTGGCGCTGCGCAGCGACGTCTCCGGCGACCCGACCTTCCGCGAGCTGCTCGACCGGGTCCGGGACGGCCTGCTCAACGCGATGGAACACGGGCAGACCCCGTTCCAGGAGATCGTCGAGGCGGTCCAGCCGCAGCGGGACCCGTCGGTGCAGCCGATCTTCCAGACCGCGCTGAACTTCATCCCCGACTCCGGCCTGGACCCGGCGGAGCTGGGCACCACCAAGGACGACCTGGCCTTCGACATCACCACCGGGCAGAGCCGCCTGGTCTACCGGACCGAGCTGTTCGACCGGTCCACCGCCGAGGCGATCGTCGACCGGTACGTCCGGCTGCTCGACGCCGCGGTCGCCGACCCGGACCGGCCGGTCGCCGCGCTGCCGCTGCTCGCCGACGCCGACCGGGACCGGGTGCTGGAGACCTGGAACGACACCGCGCACGACGTGCCGCCGGCCACGGTGGTCGACGAGCTGCAGCGGCGGGCGGCGGTCAACCCGGACGCCACCGCGCTGGTCAGCGACGGCGTGCCGCTGACGTACGCCGAGCTGAACACCGCCGCCAACCGGCTGGCCCGGCTGCTGGTGTCCCGCGGCGCCGCCCCGGAGACCCGGGTGGCGCTCGCCCTGCCCCGCTCCTTCGAGCTGGTGGTGGCGATCGTCGCGGTGCTCAAGGCCGGCGCGGCGTACGTCCCGGTGGACACCGCGTACCCGGCCGGACGGATCGCGTACCTCCTGGAGGACGCGGCGCCGACCCTGGTGGTGGCCACCCCGGAGACCGCCCCGCTGGTGCCGGGGGAGGCGTTGGTGCTGGACGGGGAGGTGGGCGCCGACCAGTCCGACGTGGACCTCACCGACGCCGACCGGCACGCCCCGCTGCGCCCGGAGCACCCCGCCTACGTGCTGTACACCTCCGGCTCCACCGGCCGGCCGAAGGGCGTGGTGGTGGAGCACCGCGCGGTGGCCGCCTACCTCGCCTGGGCCCGGCACACCTACCCGGGCCTGGCCGGCACGGCGCTGCTGCACTCGCCGGTCTCGTTCGACCTCACCGTCACCGGCCTGCTCGGCACCCTCACCGCCGGCGGCACGGTCCGGCTGGCCGCCCTCGACGACGACGGCGCCTGGATCGGCGGGCGGCCAACCTTCATGAAGATCACTCCCAGCCACCTGCCGTTGCTGGAGCCCGAGCTGTCGCCCACCACCGACCTGGTGATCGGCGGCGAGGCGCTGGCCGGCGAGCAGCTCGCCGGCTGGCGGGTCGCGCACCCCGACGTCGCGGTGATCAACGAGTACGGCCCGACCGAGGCCACCGTCGGCTGCGTGGCCGCCCGGATCGCCCCCGGCGCACCGGTCGCGGCCGGCCCGGTGCCGATCGGCACGCCCACCTGGAACACCCGGGCGCTGCTGCTCGACGCGGCCCTCCAGCCGGTCCCGCCGGGCGTGGTCGGCGAGCTGTACATCGCCGGCACCCAGCTGGCCCGCGGCTACCACCGCCGGCCCGGCCTCACCGCCGAGCGCTTCCTGCCCTGCCCGTACGGGCCGCCGGGACAGCGGATGTACGCCACCGGCGACCTGGCCCGCTGGCGGGCCGACGGCACCCTGGAGTACCTGGGCCGCCGGGACGAGCAGGTCAAGGTGCGCGGCATGCGGATCGAGCTGGGCGAGATCGAGGCGGCCCTGCTGGCCCACCCGGACGTCCGGGCGGCCGCCGCCGCGGTGCGCGTCGACTCGGGTGAGCCGGTCCTGGTCGGCTATCTGGTCGGTCCGGCCGTCGAGGAGTCGGTCCGCGCCGAGCTGGCCCGCGAGCTCCCCGCGCACCTGGTGCCGAGCGCGCTGGTGCGGCTGGACGCGTTGCCGCTGACGCCGAACGGCAAGCTGGACCGGGCCGCGCTGCCCGCCCCGGCGGCCACCGTCCCGGCCGAGGACAGCTACCTACCGCCGCGTACCGCCGCCGAGGCCCTGGTCGCCGAGGTGTACGCCGAGATCCTGCAGGTGGAGAAGGTCGGCGCGCTCGACGACTTCTTCGCCATCGGCGGCAACTCGCTGCGCGGGATGCGAGCGATGGCCCGGATCCGGGCGGAGGTGGACGTCGAACTGCCGATGCGGGCGCTGTTCGGCAGCCCGGTGGTGGCGGACCTGGCCGCCCAGATCGAGGAACGGATCGCCGCCGAACTCGACGGACTCTCCGACACCGAGGTCGCCGCGCTGCTCGCGGCGGAAGAGGAATCGAGCTGATGACCGACCTGAAGGATCCGACCCGGGAAGCGGCCCGGCAGGCGCTGATCGCCCGCCGACTGCGGGCCCGCCAGGCCGCCCCCACGGCGCGGATCACGCCCCGGCCCGCCGACGCCGAGGTGCCGCTGTCGTACGCCCAGGAGCGCGTCTGGTTCATGGACCAGCTCGCCCCGGGCGAGGCGGCGTACCACATCGCGGTGCCGCTACGGGTGCGCGGCCCCCTCGACGAGGCCGCGCTGCGCGCCGCCCTGGCGGCGCTCAGCGCCCGCCACGAGTCGCTGCGCACCCGTTTCCCGGCCGACGCCGACGGGCGTCCGACCGTGGTGGTCGAGGAGACCGTCGAGGTGCCCCTGACCATCGTGGACGCCCCCGACGAGGCCGCCGCGCAGGCGCTGGTCGATGCGGCCGCCGCCGAGCCGTTCGACCTGGCGCGCGGCCCGCTGCTGCGGGCCCTGCTGATCCGGCTGGCCCCCGACGACCACGTGCTGTTCCTCGGCAAGCACCACATCGTCGGCGACGGCTGGTCGGTGGACGTGCTGCTGCGCGACCTGATCACCCTCTACCGGGGCGGCGAGCCGCCCACCCTGCCCGTCCAGTACGGCGACTTCGCCGTCCGGGAGGCGCGGGAGCTGGCCGGCCCGCAGGCCCGAGGGCACGTCGACTACTGGAAGCAGCGGCTCGCCGGGATCACGCCCCTGGAGCTGCCGCTGGACCGGCCCCGCCCGGCCACCCAGACCTACCGCGGCGACTTCGTCGAGTTCACCGTCGACCGGGCGGTCGTCGACCGGCTCGGCGAGCTGACCCGCGCGGCGGGCGGCACGCTGTTCATGACCCTGCTCGCCGCGTACCAGGTGCTGCTGGCCCGGCACGCCGGCCAGGACGACTTCGCCGTCGGCGCCTCGGTGGCCGGCCGGTCCGCGCCGGAGCTGGAGAACGTGGTCGGCATGTTCATCAACATGCTGCCGCTGCGCGCCGAGCTGGCCGGCGACCCGACCTTCACCGAGCTGCTGGAGCGCACGAAGCGCAGTGCGCTGGACGGGTTCGAGCACGCCGAGGTGCCGTTCGCGAAGGTGGTCCACGAGCTGGGGCTGCCCCGCGATGTCAGCCGCTCCCCGGTGTTCCAGGCCATGTTCGTGCTGCAGAACTACGAGATGGGCCGCTTCTCCGGCGTCTCCCGCGCCGACGACGTCAGCTTCACCTGGACGCCGATGGAGCTGCGGGCCACCCGTTTCGACTTCGAGCTGCACGCGGTCGAGGTGCCCGACGGGCTCTGGGGCAAACTGGTCTTCAACACCGACCTGTTCAGCCGGGACACCGTCGAACGGATGGCGCGGCGGTGGACCACCCTGCTGGGCGCGATCGCCGCCGCCCCGGACACCCCGGTCTCCCGGCTGGCGCTGCTCCCCGCGCCGGAGCGGTCGCTGCTGGCGGCCTGGAACGACACCGCCGCCGACTTCCCGCGCACGCAGACCCTGCACGGCCCGATCGAGGAGCGCGCGGCCGCCACCCCGGACGCGGTGGCGCTCACCATCGAGGGACGCAGCCTGACCTACGCGGAGCTGAACGCCGCCGCCAACCGGATCGCCCACCGGCTGCGCGCCGCGGGCGTCGGCCCGGAGACCCTCGTCGGAGTGTGCGCCGAACGCTCGGTCGAGCTGGTCGCCGGCCTGCTCGGCGTGCTGAAGTCCGGCGGCGCGTACCTGCCGCTGGACCCGGAGTACCCGGCCGACCGGCTCGCTTTCATGGTCACCGACGCGGACGCGCCGGTGGTACTGGTCCAGCAGCACCTGCGCGACGTGCTGCCGGAGACGGCCGCCGACGTCCTCGCCCTCGACGACGACGCCGTCTGGGCCGACCAGCCCGGCACCGACCCGCAGCCGACCGCCGGCCCCGACCACCTGGCGTACGTCATCTACACCTCCGGTTCCACCGGCCGGCCCAAGGGCGTGCCGAACACCCACCGGGGCATCGTCAACCGGCTCGACTGGATGCAGAAGACGTACCGCCTCGGCGCGGACGACGCGGTGCTGCAGAAGACCCCGGCCAGCTTCGACGTGTCGGTGTGGGAGTTCTTCTGGCCGCTGCGCGAGGGCGCCCGCCTGGTCCTGGCCCGGCCCGGCGGGCACAAGGACGCCGGCTACCTGCGGGATCTGCTGGTCGCCGAGCGGATCACCACCGCCCACTTCGTGCCGTCCATGCTCACCGTCTTCCTCGGCGAGGAGGGCATCGAGGCGGCCACCGCGCTGCGCCGGGTCATCTGCTCCGGCGAGGAGCTGCCGCTGGTGTCCGCCGTGGACTTCACCGCCCGGCTGCCCTGGTGCGGACTGCACAACCTGTACGGCCCCACCGAGGCGGCCATCGACGTCACCGCCTGGCCCTGCGACCCGGCGCTGCTGGCCGAGCTGAGCACGGTGCCGATCGGCGCGCCGATCGCCAACCTGCGCCTGCACGTGCTCGACCCAGCCGGGGCGGAGTGCCCCGTCGGGGTGGCGGGGGAGCTGCACATCGGCGGCGTCGGGCTGGCCCGCGGCTACCACCGCCGGCCGGCGCTGACCGCCGAGAAGTTCGTCCCCGACCCGTTCTCGGGCGAGCCCGGCGCCCGCCTCTACCGCACCGGTGACCTGGCCCGCTGGGTGCCCGCGTCCGGCGGGTCGGGGGAGGCCGGTGTGATCGAGTTCCTCGGCCGGATCGACCACCAGGTCAAGCTGCGCGGCCTGCGGATCGAACTGGGTGAGATCGAGAGCGCGCTGCGTGAGCAGCCCGGCGTGACCGAGGCGGCGGTGATCGTCCGCGAGGACAGCCCCGGTGACAAGCGGCTCACCGCCTACCTGGTGGGACCCGCCGAGCACGCCACGGTGAAGGCCGCGCTCAAGGAGACGCTGCCGGAGTACATGGTGCCGGCCGCGTTCGTCACCCTCGACGGGCTGCCGCTGACCCCGAACGGCAAGCTCGACCGCAGGGCGCTGCCCGCCCCGGTGGTCACCCGCGAGGCGTCGGTGGCGCTGGTCGAACCGCGCGACGACACCGAACGCGCGCTCGCCGCCATCTGGTCCGAGGTGCTCGGCGTCGACACCCTCGGCATCGACGACGACTTCTTCGACCTGGGCGGGCACTCGATGCTGGCCACCCAGGTGGTCGCGAAGATCCGCAAGGCGGAGCTGGGCGGCCGGGCAGTCGGCGTGATGGACCTGTTCCAGCAGCGGACCATCCGCGAGCTGGCCGCGTTCATCTCCGGCGACGCCGCCGACGAGGGCTCGCGTCGGCTGCTCTACGAGCTGACCAAGCCGATCCCGGCGAACCAACGGGTGCTGTCTTACGTCTGCGTCCCGTACGGTGGCGGCAGCGCGATCGTCTACCAGCCTCTCGCCGACGCGCTGCCCGCCGGGCACGCCCTGTGGTCGCTCGCCATCCCCGGACACGACGTCGGCCTGGCCGAGGACGCCCTGCCCTTCGAGGAGCTGACCAGCCGCGTCGCCGGGGAGATCCTGGAGCGGGTCGAGGGACCGATCGCCCTCTACGGCCACTGCGGCGTCGGCAGCGCGATCATCGCCGAGGTGGCCCGCAAGGTCGAGGCGGCCGGGCGTGACCTCGAGGCCGTCTACATCGGCGCGATGTTCCCGTTCGCCCGCCCCAAGGGCCTGTTCGCCCGGGCGCGCAACCGGCTGGAGCAGCTCAGGAGCAACCGGCACTACGCCAGCTGGCTCAAGTCGATGGGTGTGGACACCGACGAGCTGGACCCGGAGCAGGCCGACCGGATCATCAGCAACATGCGGGCCGACTCCCGGGCCTCGGAGGAGTACTTCACCGGGCTGCTCGACCAGCAGGCGACCAAGCTGCACGCCCCGATCATCTCGGTCGTCGGTTCCGAGGACCCGGTCACCGACTACTACCGCGAGCGGTACGCCGAGTGGCAGTTCCTCAGCGACACCCTCGGGCTGGTGGTCCTCGACCAGGCAGGGCACTTCTTCCTGAAGTATCGCGCCGAGGAGCTGGCCGAGATCGTCACCCAGGTGCACCCGGCGGTGACCGCCGGGGACGTCGCGGCGCTCGGCCCGCAGGCCCGGGGCGAGGACGCCGGCTGGGTGGTCCTGGACCGGCTGCGGGTCGGGGCGGAGCAGCCCGGGAAGGCCCCGGTGAAGCCGAGCATGGGCCGGTTCCTGGCGATCACCGCCGGCCAGCTCGTCTCCAGCACCGGCTCCGCGCTGACCGCGTTCGCCCTGCCGATCTGGCTGTTCAACCGGACCGGCTCGGTGGCCGACCTCGGCCTGCTCTGGGCCCTCGCGCTGATCTGCGGCGTGCTGATGCTCCCGGTGGCCGGCGCGATCGTCGACCGGGTCAGCCGGCGGCGGATCATGATGCTGGCCAGCGCGGTGGCCGGCTCGATCCAGCTGGTCCTGGCCGGGCTGCTGTGGACGGACAACCTGGTGCTCTGGCACATCTACCTGCTGGTGGCGCTCAGCTCCGTGGCCGGGTCGTTCCAGCGGATCGCGTTCCAGTCCGCGGTGCCCCAGCTGGTGCCGAAGCGCTATCTCGGTCACGCCATGGGCATCACCCAGCTCACCACCGGCGTCGCCACCCTGCTCATGCCGGTCTTCGCGGCCGGCCTGCTCGCCGCGATCCAGCTCAAGGGCATCCTGCTGGTCGACGTGGCCAGCTACCTGGTGGCGGTGGCCACCCTGGCCGTGGTCCGCTTCCCCGACCTGCTCGGCTGGCGGCCCCGGGAGCGGCTGCTGGTGGCCATCGCCAACGGCCTGCGCTACTCCTGGCAGCATCGGGGCTTCCGGCTGATGCTGGGCTACTTCGCGCTGGGCAACATCTTCCTGGCCCCCGCCCTGGTGCTCACCACGCCGTTGGTGCTCTCCTTCGGCACTCCGACACAGGTGGCGCAGGTCGCCGTCGCCCAGGCGATCGGCGCGGTGGCCGGCGGCGTGCTGATGTCGCTCTGGGGTGGCCCGCGCAAGCGGCGGATGATCGGCGTGCTGATCGCGAATCTCGGCACCGCGATCGGCTGCGTGCTGATCGGCCTGGACGGCTCGGTGGCGATGATCTGCGTCGGCTTCTGCTGGCTGGCGATGGCGATGACCACCGCGCAGTCGATCTACGCGACCATCGTCCAGGTCAAGGTGCCGCAGCGCTTCCACGGCCGGGTGTTCAGCCTCAACCAGACCATCGCCTGGTCGACGCTGCCCATCGGCTTCGCGCTGCTCGCACCGGGGGCCACCGCGCTGTTCGAGCCGATGCTCGCCCCGGGCGGGGCGCTCGCCGGGTCGGTGGGCGGGGTGATCGGCACCGGTCCCGGCCGGGGCATCGGCTTCGCGTACGTCTGCTTCGGGCTGATCCTCGTGCTGATCACCCTCGGCGGCTTCGCGATCCGCCTGCTGCGCCGCTTCGACATCGAGGTGGCGGACTCCCTGCCCGACGACCTGATCGGCGCGCAGGAGCGGGAACGGCGGCTCGCCGCCCGGACCGTCGAACGCGAGGAACTGCCGGCCGCCGCGTGACGCCCGGGGGTCTCCGGTCGCGGCCGGAGACCCCCGGCGTTCACCACTCGGTGGGCGGGTCGGCCAGCTCGGCCTCAGGCAGCTCCTCGGGCTCGGCCACCCACGCCGAGTAGACCGGCACGCCGTGCCACGGCCCGCCCGCGGTGTCCGTCGCCACCGCCACCACCGCGTACGGGTGCCCGAACCGTAGCTCCGCCAGCCGGACGATCCCCTCCGGGGGCAGCCCGGCCGCCACGCCGAACGCGGTCACCGCGGCGGCCTCGAAGCCGAACCGCCCGAACCGGGCCACCGCCGCCTGCGCCACCTCGTACGGCGGCCGCGGCGCGCCGATCAGCTCACCGAGCGCCCGGGCCGCGGCGGCGAACCCGAACCCGGCCCCCGACAGGTCGTGCCGGCTCTGCGCCGACCAACAGGGCAGCACCGCGTCGGCGTGCTCCTCCCGGCCGTCGGCGGCGAAGGTCCGGGTCGGCTCCTCGCGCAGCGTCCACAACGGCGTCTCGCCGAGCGGCAACTCGAACAGCGACCGCCGGCCGGGCCTCACCCCGTCCGGCGCGGTGGCGGCCGCCGTGGCCACCTGCTGCGCGGCGGCGAGCACGTCGACGGCGGGCACGTCCGGCGCGGCGGCGACCGAGATCACCAGCAGCCCGGCCGCCCCGTCGGCGTCGCCCGGCCGGGCCGGCGCGGCGTGCACGGCCACGTCGCCGGCCCGCGCGGTGGCCGCGATCCAGCACCGGTGCCCCCACGGCGGGGTCCGCAGCACCCGCCGCAGCCGGCCGGCCCAGGCGCTGCCCGAGCCGAGCTGCGCGGCCGGCGCCACCTCGAACGGGTCCGCCCAGGACACCTTGGTGGCCAGCGCGCTGGCCAGGATCAGCAGCGTCTCCGGCGTGGCGTCCAGCGGGAACCGGTCGATCAGCCCGCCGGTGCACTCCCGGGCCCAGGCGTCGAGCGCCGCCCGGTCGGGCAGCGGACCGGTCTGCGTCCGCTCCGGCAGCCCGCCGCGCCAGCCGGCCAGGCCTTCGAAGGGGCGGCGCTCCCACGCGGCGGTGGCCGAGGCCACCAGCGGGTGCGGCGCCGACAGCAGCGCCCGGGCCGCCTCCGCCGCCGCTGCCACGTCGGTGCCGAGCGCCTCCGCCAGCTCGGTGCGGGTGGCACCGGTGGCGGCCGGCCCGGTGAGCGCGAGGAGCAGCCAGGCGCCGAGCGGGGAGGCGATGTGGTGGGCGTCGCCGGCGGCGCGGTGCAGCCGCTCGGCGTAGTGGGCGAGGGGTCCGTGGAGAGGGTTCACCGTTCCACTGTGCCGGTTGTCGGTGGATCCGTCAGGACCACAGCTCGAACGGTTCGTCGATCTCGTCGCCGGCCAGGAACGCCGGCAGCAGCTCGGGCAGCCGTCCCGGATAGCAGCGAGGCCGGTCGGCGACGACCTGGGCGACGGGCCACCAGCGGAAACCGAAGTAGTCCTCCACCTCGTAGTCGAGCCGGAGCGCCTCGTCCACGTCCGGTCCCGGTCCGGGCAGCCGGACCGGCACCACCACCTCGTCCTGGAGGTGGCGCAGCTGCCGGTGGATGAAGCTGGCCCGGCGCCGCCAGGTCGCGGCGCCCACCTCGTCGGGCCGGACCACGATCCCGGTCTCCTCGCGCAGCTCCCGCACCGCCGCCTCCAGGTAGGTCTCGCCGGGGTCCAGCCCGCCACCGGGCAGCTCCCACCAGGTGCCGAGGCGGGGATGCTCCGGGTCCCGGGTGTGGAACAGCAGCACCCGGTCGGTCGTGTCGAGCACCACCAGCCGTACCGCGCTGCGCTCGATCACCGGCAGGTCGCGGGGCAGTTCGGAGTGCACGATTCCTCCTGGGGTCGGCGGTCGCCGGAGCGTCTTGCGACGATGGCGATCATGTCGCAACTCTTCGGTGAGGTGGCCGGCGATTACGACGAGGCCCGCCCAGGCTATCCGGCGGAGATCGTCGACGCGGTCCGCGCGTACCACGGCGGGGTGCCCGGGGTCCCTGGTCGAGGTGGGTGCCGGCGCGGGCCTGGCCACCCGGACGCTGCTCGGCCCGGGCGCGCCGATGACCTGCGTCGAGCCGGACCGGCGGATGGCCCGGGTGCTGGCCGGCCGCTACCCCAGGTCGAGGTGGTGACCGTCCCGTTCGAGGAGTGGACGCGCCGGCCGGTGGGGCGCCGGCGCTGGCCTGCGCGATGGCCTGGCACTGGCTCGACCCGGCCGTCCGCAACCGGCGGGCACACGCCGCGCTGCGCCCCGGCGGCACCCTGGCCGTGTTCGGGCACCGCTACGCGTTCGTCGACCCGGTGCCATGGCGGTGGCGGCGGTATTCAAGTCGACCGATCCGACACGGTGCTGCTGGACCTGCGCACCACCCTGGTCCTGGCCCGCCGCCCCACTTGACCTCCGCCGCCCGCCGTGCGCCCCTTGTGGGAGGTTCGGAGATCTTGGGCAGGTATCGGTGCCAACGGGATTTGTCCAAGATCAGGCCGGTGCCGGGCCGGTGCCCACCGCGTCGACCACCCGGGCCACCTCGGCCGGCAACGGATAGGGGCGTTCGACCGGCAGCAGCTCCGCAGCGCCCGGCTCGTCGCCGGCGGTGACCCGGTGGTGCACGGCCCGGGCCAGGGACGTGACGTCGGTCAGGCCGACCAGCCACTCGTCCACGTAACGGTGCACCGCCTCCCCGGCGAGCCCCACCTGGACCGACCGGTACGGCAGCGGTGCCAGCCGCAGCGACCGCTCCGGGTCCCACTGCACCCGGACCGGTGCGGCTCGCGACTGCCGACGCCAGGCGGCCCGGTCGACGTGCAGCCGGGGGTCGTATCCGCTGAGGCAGGCGTGCGCGAGTGCCCACTCGAAGCCGGCGCGGCTGATCTCGACCGCCAGCACCCGCTCCTGCCCGGGCTTGAGCGCCCAGCCGCAGCGGTACATCATCCATCGGAACGAGGGCTTGACCCAGGTCATCCGCTCCCGCTTGAACGGCGGCACGAACCGGCCCGCGGCCAGCGCCGCATCGGCGATCTCCGGCGGATACGCCTGGTAGACGGTGATGGTGCCGGCGGTGAAGGCGGCCCGGATCTGGTGGCGGGGAAGGGTCACCGGAGGATCGTCGCCGAGCGGCGGACGGTGCGGCCACCAGGTTTCGTCGTGCTCCGTAACGCGCGCCGGGTGCCCGCGGACGATAGGCTGCCGGCCGTGGCAGGTCTGTTGAGGAACGTGGCGTCCCGGCTCGGTCGGATCACCGGGGGCGCGGCCGCGCCGGCCCGGACCCCCGGGCCCATCCCGGCCCAGGTGGCCCGGCGTCGCCAGGTCGCCGCGCTGCAGCGGCGCGAGCTGTCGTACGCCCCGGAGTTGGACGGCGAGGCCGATCCGGGGGAGATCGTCTGGACCTGGGTCCCGTACGAGGACGACCCCCGCCAGGGCAAGGACCGTCCGGTGCTGGTGGTCGGCCGGCAGAGCCGGACCCTGTTCGGGCTGATGCTGTCCAGCCAGAGCGACCGGGACGGGCAGCGGCACTGGCTGGCCCTCGGCCCGGGGGAGTGGGACCATGGCCGGCGTCCGAGCTGGGTACGCCTCGACCGGGTGCTGACCATGCGCGAGGACAGCATCCGCCGCGAGGGCGCGGTGCTGGACCGGCCGCGGTTCGATCGGGTGGGTCGGGCGCTGCGCGCCGGCTACGGCTGGCGCTGACGGGCGGCGCGTGGACCGGCAGCTCGCCGCCCGGGTCGCCGGGGAGTTCGGGCTGACCTTCGTCACCGCCGTACCGGTGGACCTGGGCGCCGATCCGGCCGCCCGGATGTGGCGGGCCACCACCGCCGACGGTCGCGGGTACGCGGTCAAACTCACCGGCGGCGGCACCGCGGCCGGCCTGATGGTGACCGCTCGGCTCGCCGCGCGGGGGGTGCCGGGGATCGTCGCGCCGCTGACCACCCGCGACGGGCGGCTCGCCGCTGTCCACGACGGACGCCGGCTGACCGTGACACCGTGGGTCTCCGACCGGCCGGCCCCCGCCGGCGGCATGCGCCCCGTTCACTGGCGCGCGTACGGCGCGCTGCTCGCCGCCGCGCACGCCGTCCCGGTGACCGAGGCGCTGGCCGAGCTGCCCCGGGAGGACCACAAGCACGCCGCGGTCGCCACGGCGGTACGGGAGACCGACCACCGGCTGCGGGCGGTGGACGACCGCGCCGACCGGTGGACCCGGCAGACGGCCACCCACTGGCGGGACGCCGCCGCCGACCTGGCCCGGTTGCTGGGCGCGGTGGACCGGCTCGGCGCGGAGCTGCGCGCCCGACCGGCGGAAACGGTGGTCTGCCACGGCGACCCGCACCTCGGTAACCTGCTGCTGGGCCCGGACGGGCAGGTCTGGCTGATCGACTGGGACGACGCCGTGCTCGCCCCGCGCGAACGCGACCTGATGTTCGTCGTCGGCGGCGGTCCGGCGTTCGCCCCGGAGGGACGGGTGGACGAGGCGGCCTTCCGTGCCGGCTACGGGCCGGTGCGGCCGGACCCGGTGCGGCTGGCGTACCACCTCGGGGTGCGGGCGCTGGACGACATGTGGAGCTGGTCCGCGGACGCGGCCGGTCCCGATCGCCCGGAGGCGGACCGGGTGCGGGCGCTGCGGATCGTGGCCGGGCTGCTGTCGCCGCTGGGGCTGGTCAGCCTCGCCCGGCGGGCGCTGGCCGACGTGGGTCGTTGGCCCGACTGAGCCTCCGGCCGCTCAACACTCGGCCATGAGCTGGCGAGGTACCCGGGCCGCGCCGACGCTCTTCGCCCGGTACATGGCCGCGTCCGCCCGGCAGAGCGCGTCGGTCAGTTGGGTGGGGCCGTGCACGGGGGCCAGCCCCACCGAGGCGGTCACCTGCACCGTGCGGGTGCCGAGCGGAATCGGCGCGGCGAGCGCCTCGCAGAGCCGGCGGCTGGCGTGCTCGATCCACCAGCGGTCCACCGTGGGGCTGGTCAGCAGCCCGGCGAACTCGTCGCCGCCGAGCCGGGCCACCAGGTTGTCCCCGGCGAACGCGGTGAGCCGCTGCGCCACGCTGACCAGCACCTGGTCGCCGGCGGCGTGGCCGTAACGGTCGTTGACCTGCTTGAAGCCGTCGAGGTCCAGCACGATCGCCACCAGCGGTTTTCCGGCCGCGTCGGTGAGCAGGGCCGCGGCCAGCCGGAAGAACGCCCGGCGGTTCGGCAGGCCGGTGAGCGGGTCGTGACTGGCGGCGTGCCGTTCGGCCTCCAGTTCGGCCTGGAGCAGTTCGAGCTCCGCCTCTGCGCGCACGGCCCGACGGCGCAGTTGCCAGGCGGAGATCAGGGCGCCCGCGGCGGAGATACCGGAAGCGACCGTCATCGGATCCGGCACGCGCCCTCCTCGCCGCAGTTTTCCCTGGTCGTAACTCGGAGTGGAGTCACCCAAAGTGAACACCTGGGTACACCGCACGTGCGTTATCATGCTCGTTGTCCATTGCAGATGCAATAGCAGATGCACGTGCACGAAAGTCCTCAGTCGACAGAACCCTTCGTCGCCACCACCGCCCCTCTCCCCGCGGCATCGGCTGGCTCTTGCACAGAAAGACGCCCCATGCAGCAGCCTCAGAACGGCGTACCCACCGGCCAGCTTCCGCCCCTGCGGTGGCAGAAGAGCCGCCGGAGCAATCCGAGCGGCAACTGCGTCGAACTGGCCGAGCTTCCCGGCGGTGCCGGGATCGCGGTGCGCAACTCCCGGCACCCTGAGGGGCCGGCGCTGATCTACACAGTGGACGAGATCGCCGCCTTCGTCCTCGGTGCGCGCGACGGCGACTTCGATCACCTGATCACCCGCCGGCCATCCCGCGATCGGGACTGATTCGGCCGTCCGGAGGAGTTTCACCTTACTGTCGGTCCATGGCATGCTTACACGTCGGCCGGACTGGGGCGTCCGGCCGGTGGCAGCCGGCAGGCAAGGGACGAGCAGTGACGATGGTGCCCACCGAGGGGGGCCCGACCAGCGGGCCGACGGTGCTGCGCATGCTGCTCGGGGGGCAGCTGCGCCGGCTCCGGGAAGGCGCCGGGGTGACCCGGGAGAGCGCTGGTTGGGAGATCCGCTCCTCCGAGTCGAAGATCAGCCGGATGGAGCTGGGCCGGGTCGGCTTCAAGGAACGCGACGTCGCCGACCTGCTCACCCTCTACGGCGTCACCGCCGCCGACGAGCGGGAGGCGCTGCTCAAGCTCGCCCGGGACGCGAACAACCCCGGCTGGTGGCACCGGTACGGTGATGTGCTGCCCAGCTGGTTCCAGTCCTACCTGGGCCTGGAGGCGGCCGCCGCGCTGATCCGGACGTACGAGGTGCAGTTCGTGCCCGGGCTGCTCCAGACCGCTGACTACGCCCGGGCGGTGATCCTGCTCGGCCACCGGGGCGCGCCGGACGCGGAGATCGAGCGGCGGGTGAGCCTGCGGATGGAACGGCAGGAGCTGCTGCTCCGCAGCGACCCACCCCAGCTCTGGGCGGTGCTCGACGAGGCCGCCCTGCGCCGGCCGATCGGCGGCGCCGAGGTGATGCGCGCCCAGCTCGACGCGTTGATCGAGGCGACCGGTTCGGCGCAGGTGCGGCTCCAGGTCGTCCCGTTCGACGCCGGCGGTCACGCCGCCGCCAGCGGTGCCTTCAGCATTCTGCGCTTCGGCGACCAGGACCTGCCCGACATCGTCTACATCGAACAGCTGACCAGCGCCATCTACCTCGACAAGCGCGATGACCTGGACTACTACGCGCTGGCCATGGAGCGGCTCTGTGTCGAGGCCGCGCCGCCCGAGCGGACCCCCGAGCTGCTCGCCCGGATCCGCGACGAGCTCTATCCGGCCTGAGTGGTTCGCCGGAGCGGGCCGGCCCTGAGGTCGCCCGCAAGCGCTGGCGCCTGCGTCCGTCCACGCTCCGCTTCGTCCATTGACGGCCGCCACCTGATGCGGGTAGCCTCTGAATCGATCCAGTTCTGAATCGATTTAGAGAAGGTGGGAGCGGTGAAGCCGACCCTGCAGGACGTGGCCGACGCGGTGGGCGTTTCGCGGAGCACCGTGTCCAACGCCTACAGTCGGCCGGACCAGCTCTCCGCGGCGCTCCGGACCAAGATCCTCGACGCCGCGCGGCGACTCGGCTACCCCGGCCCCAACCCGACCGCCCGGTCGTTGCGCCGCGGGTACGTCGGGGCGCTCGGCGTCCTGTTCACCTCCGAACTGTCGTACGCCTTCACCGACCCCTTCGCCGTGCGGTTCCTCGCCGGGGTCAGCCGGACCGCCGAGCGGCACGGCACCGGTCTGCTGCTGATGCCGCTGCCCGCCGACCGGGCCCAGGTCCGCGGTGTCGTCGAGAACGCGGCCGTGGACGGCTTCTGCGTCTACTGCGTCGGAGACGAGGACTGGGCGCTGCGAGCCATCCGCGACCGGGGACTGCCCTACGTCACCACCGCTCCGCGCGCCGACGCCGGTCCCGAGGACCGGTACGTCGGCATCGACGAGCGCGCCGCCGCCCGGTCCGTCGCCGCCCACGTCGCCGCGCTGGGGCACCGCCGGGTGGCCCTGCTCGGCGAGACCGTGCTGCCCGGCGTCGCACCCGGGCCGCTGCGGCTCGCCGACCCCACGGACGCGTCGCACCCCACGACGCGCGGCCGGCTCACCGGCTTCGCCGACGCCTTCGCCGCCGCCGGCGTGGCCTGGCCGGCGATCACCGTGCTCAACGCCACCGCCAACAGCCGAGCCGCCGGCGCCGCCGCCGTCGCGCCCGTGCTGGCCGGCGACGCCCCACCCACCACGGTGCTGGCCTGCTCCGACGTGCTGGCCCTCGGCGTGCTCGACGCCCTCGCCGCCGCGGGTCCCCGCCCGGCGTACCCGATCTCGGTGACCGGCTTCGACGACATCGCCGAGGCCGCCGCCGCCGGTCTCACCACCGTCCGGCAGCCGGCCGAGGAGAAGGGACGGCTCGCCGCCGAGCTGCTGCTGGAGCCGCCGGTCGACCCCGCCGAAGGCCACCTCGTCCTGCCCACCGACCTCGTCGTCCGCACCTCCACCGGACCCGTCTCAGGGAGCTGACCATGGAACAACCCACCGGCTACGTCCTCGCCCTCGACGCGGTCACGCGTCACGTCAACTCCGCCCGCCCCGACGCCCCGGTCCGCCCCGACCGGCCCCGCCCACCCCGGCTGGCCCCGACCCGGCTGGCCGCCGCAGGGGCCCTGCGCCGCCTCGCCGACCTCATGGAGCCCCGGCCGGTCTCGCTGCCGCCCTGCCGGCCCTGACCCCCCGACGGGTCGTTACCGTCCGGGTGGCCTCCGCCACCCGGACGGTGCCCCGTTCGCCCCGGAACCGCCCAACCGGTCCCGAACCGGGCACCGGGTTGGTGGGGCCCGCCGGAGGCCAGGCAGACTGGACCACCATGTCCCCGTTCACGCCCATGCTGCGACTGCACGATCGGTACGTCCTGCGCGAGCGCATCGGGCTCGGCGGGATGTCCGAGGTGTGGCGCGCCGACGACGAGGTCCTGCACCGCCCGGTGGCGGTCAAGGCCCTCGCGACGCAGCTCGCCGCCGACCCGCAGCTGCGCGCCACCATCCAGCGCGAGGCCCGCGCCGCGGCCCGGCTCACCCACCCGCACGTCACCCAGGTGTACGACTACGGCGAGGCGACCCTGCCCGACGGCTCGCTGGTGCCGTATCTGGTGATGGAGCTGGTGGAGGGGCGCACCCTCGCCGACCGGCTGGCCGGGGGGCCGCTCGCCTGGCCGGACGCGGTACGGCTGGCCGGGCAGGTCGCCGCCGCGCTGGCCGCCGCGCACAAGCTCGGGGTGGTGCACCGCGACATCAAGCCCGGCAACGTGATGCTCACCGAGACCGGCGCCAAGGTGCTCGACTTCGGCATCGCCTCCCTCGCCGGACCGCGTCACCCGCTGGCCGGCCAGACCGGCGAGCTGCTGATGGGCACCCCGGCCTACTTCGCGCCGGAGCGGATGACGCCCGGCCCGGCGAACCCGGCCAGCGACGTGTACGCCCTCGGCACACTGCTCTACCGCACCCTCACCGGCCGGGCCCCGCTGCCCGTGCAGACCTGGGAGGACGTCCTCGACGTGCAGGCCCGCCGGCCCCCGGTGCCGCCGCTGCACGTCCCCGGGCTGCCCGCCGACGTCGCCGAGCTGACCCTGGCCTGCCTGGCCGTGGACCCGGCCCGGCGGCCCACCGCCGCGCAGCTCGCCACCCGGTTCGGTGCCGGCCAGCCGGCCGACCCGCCGACCGCGATCCTGCCCACCATCGCGCGGGCCGAGCAGCCACCGACCCTGATCGACCGGGCCGCCGCACCGGTGCGCCCGGCGCCGCCGCCGGCCCCGCCGCGCCCGCCCGCCCGGTCCAACCGGCTCATCGGAGTGCTGGTCGCGGCCGGCCTGGCGCTGCTGCTCGGCCTGGTCGGCACGCTGCTGTTCGACGGCAACTCCGACGCCCCGACGGGTGCCGGGCCGGTCAGCTCGGCGCCGGCCGAGCAGTCCGCCCCCGAATCGTCCACCCCGCCGGAGCCGACCAGCACCGCTCCCAGCACCCCACCCGCGCCGGCCAACCCGCGCGAGTTCGCCGCGCAGTTCGCCGCCCTGCTCCAGCAGGCCGTGGCCAACGACCAGATCGACCGCAAGTTCGCGAACGAACTGCGCGACAAGGCGGCCGAGCTGGACCGGGGCAAGCCCAAGGACCGGGCCAAGCGGCTCGACGACCTGCGGGAGAAGATCGACGAGGCCGCCGACGACGGCAAGGTCGACGACGGTACGGCCGCCGCGCTCCAACAGCTGCTCGACGCGTACGGGCAGCTGCGCGGCTATCGCGACCAGGGCTGACCCCTCAGCCGGGCCGCGTCGGATCGCCCGTCAGCACCCGGCCCGGCCGCACCACCTGTGCGTACGCGCCCACACAGGGCTGCGCGGCCAGGCCGGGCAGGGGCACCACCCGGTTCAACCGCGCGGGGACGCGCAACGCGTCCAGGTCGCGAGGCAGGACGCCGTGCGCCAGGGTCGGCACCGCGCACCGGGGCGTGGGTGCCACCACCCGCAGCACGAGCCCGTCGCCGATCCGCAGCTCCCGACCGACCCAGTCGTTCTCCTCGAACCCGTCCCCGCCGGTGTCGAGCAGCAGGTTCGGCCGGTAGCGGGACGGATCGACGGTACCCGACGGGGTGGCCGCGCCGATCCGCCGCAGGGTCGCGGTGGTCACCAGGTGCACCGGGGCGAAGTCGACGAAGCCGCCCGGCGGCGCGGCGGCCCCGAGCCGCCCCTCGTCCACCGTCACCGGCGCCGCCACGCCCGCCGCGAGCACCTCCTCCGGCCGGGACCGCTCGATCACGGCGTCCGCCGGCGGGGTGCCGGTGAGCGTCACCGGTTCGCCGAGCAGCTCGGAGAGGATCCCGTCCACCCGGTCGTCGTCGGCCGCCACGGCGCGGCCGTCCGGCAGCGTGACGGTGACCGGATCGCTGCCGGCGGCCCGCAGGGTGAGCAGCGCCCGCCACCGGTACGGATTCTTCGCGCTCGCCACCCGGCCGCTCGCGCGGTGCAGCAACGCCAGCCGGCGGTCACCGGCCAGGCCGTCCACCCCCACCTCGACCGCGGGCAGCTCCTCACCCAGCAGGGACTTCACCGGATACCGCCGGATCCCGACGAGTCGCCCGATCACCGGGCCCCGCCCGGGGTTCGTCGCGCAGCAGCACCAGTCCCGGCCGGGCCGACACCCCACACCGTCCAGGGGGCGGCGCCTCCGCCCGCTTGGACGCGGGCCGCCGGCAGCGGCGGGCGGATCCGCGCCGTCACCGAACGGACCAGGGCGGCCGCCTCGGGCAGCAGGCCGACGTCCAACGTCCCCGTGTCGGCGCGCAGCGCCACCGCCGGGTCCAGCGCCACGACCGGGCCGATCTCGGCCAGATAGGCCATCAGCAGGTCGCCCGCGAGAGCCGAGAGCGGGTGCGAGCGGTCGACGGCCACCTCGGCGAGGATCACCGCGGTCATCGCGCGGTCCAGCTCGGGCGGCCCTTCGGCGGCGTTGGCCCAGTCGATGACGACGGGACCGTCCGCAGCGAGGAGCACGTTCAGCGGGTGCAGGTCGAGGTGCAGGATGCGGGTGCCCGGACCGGTGGACCGGAGTGCGGGCAGCGCATGCAGCCGGTCGTGCAGGTCGACCAGGAGCCGCGCCGCCGCGCCGACCTCGACGACGCCCGAGACGGACGCCTCGACCAGCGTCGGGCCGGTCACCCGGTCGAGCACGAGGTCCGGCCCGTCGGCGTGGTGCACGCCGGGAACCGGGTAGCTGTGGGCGTGCAGGTGCCGCATCAGGTCGGCCTCGGCGCGCACGTCCCCGCCGGACCGGTAACGCCGCAGCACCCGGTCGCCGTCGAGCGCGTACACGTCGGCGGTCCGGCCCGAGGCCAGGGGCGAGGCGGTCACCGGGCCGCCTCCGCCGCCTCGGCGTCGCCGGATCGGCTCGGTGGCCAGGGCGAGCCGGTCGTCCGTGGACCGGACGCTGCCCGCGATCGATGACCGCGTCACTTGGGTCTCCTCCTTACGGTGGGCCGATGGCCCCACCGGCCCACCGTAGGTGGTCGCCCCGACACCTCGCCGCCCGTGCTCAATGGAGGGTCGCGCGGCCCAGCCCACCCCCCGCCCATCCCCGCCCATCCCCACCCGCCCCGCCCGCCCGCGTTGATCGATTCGGCGTGCCTCATGTCGGGGTGTCGGACGTCCCGGGGTGCC